>NZ_JAQAHD010000005.1:0-280740 GCF_027871605.1 Agrobacterium sp. CFBP 3001 | reverse complement strand
TGCTTGATCTCGGCTGCGTAAACCAGTCCGGAAATACGGCCGCCTGCCTGCATAGGCCGGGATGCGCATCCCGGCCTATGCATCAAGTAAACCACAATACGTCCACACAAGGCCGGAATGACGGGCGGGAAATGTCGCGAACCAACGCGAACGTCGAGATTGCCCAAGCCCTTCGCTTTTTTGTGTTCGAGACGGGGCGCGACGCAATCCCGGAACGAACTGAATATCTTCACTCACCATCGGGAACCGAATACGTTCGGGCGGGTTGTTCCAAAACAATTGGGCGCAACCTTTTTCGATGATGGATATTCATGTCGCCAAAAAAACCGAACGGAATTTCCACCACCCCGTGCCAGCAATGTCCCCTGCGCGACCTACCGCATTTCCGGGATTTTTCCTCTTCCGAACTGGATTTCGTCTCGCGTTTCAAGACGGGGGAACTTGCGGTGGAAAGCGGCTCCGTCATCCTGATGGAAGGCTCGCACAGCGCCCATCTTTACACCGTTCTGCAGGGCTGGGCTTTCCGTTACAAGACGCTTGAGGACGGCCGGCGGCAAATCCTCAACTATGTCATGCCCGGCGATCTCGTCGGTCTTCAGGGCACGGTGATGGGGGAAATGCAGCATTCGGTGGAGGCGCTGTCGCCGGTGACGCTCTGCGTCTTCGAGCGCTCCCGCCTCAACAACCTCTTCACCGATCACCCGACGCTTGCCTATGACCTCACCTGGATCGCGGCGAGCGAGGAACGCATGCTGGACAACCACCTCCTCAGCATCGGCCGCCGCACCGCGCTGGAACGCGCCGCCTATCTGATCGCGTTTCTTTATCGCAAGGCGAAAGCGGTCAACCTCATCCCCGGCGAAACACCGATCCCGGTCACCCAGCAACACGTTGCCGATACGCTTGGCCTGTCCATCGTTCACACCAACAAGACCTTGAGAAAGCTCGTCGATCGCGGTCTCATCCGCTGGACGGACAAGGGCTGTCTGGTGCTGGACGATGCCGGCTTGACCAACGTGGCGGGTTGGGAAAGCGATGAAAAGCGGCAGAGGCCCTTCATCTGATCTTCCTTTGACATGTCTTTTTTAAATGACGGCGCAGCCGCAATTTGCGACTCCTGTCGTGTTATCTGACGGGAGAATCATGTCGGAGACCGCAGCTTCGAGCCGTGCGGTCCTCTTTTTGGGAAGAAGAAAACATATGGTGCCACAACGGGTTATCATCGTTGAGGATGAATATCTGGTGGCGCTCGATGTGGAAGCGGTTCTCCAGTCCATGGGGGTGGAATCCGTCGCCATCGCCACCACGCTTGCGCAGGCGAGGCAGGCTGTCGAAGAGGATGGCGCCGATTGCGTGCTTCTCGATGTCAGCCTCACCGACGGCAAGAGCTACGATTTCGCGCGCGGGCTGCGCGATGCGGGCATTCCCTTCGGTTTCGTCAGCGGTTATGGTGACACGACGGGTTTTCCGGAAGATCTCACGCACGCGCCGTTGCTCGGCAAACCCTTCGGGGAAAACGAAATTATCGATTTCGTTCTCAACCTCGTCGGCGTGGTTGACGGTGCCGTAAAAGAATAACGTTTTGCCGCCAGATCGGGTATGATCGGGCCTGAATCGAACTCCTGAATCGAAATTCGGACGCGTTTCATGCAGTGGCAGGAAGAGGCAATCATTCTCGGCGTCAAACGCCACGGCGAGACGAGTGTCATCGCCGAGGTGATGACCCCTTCGCGTGGCCGCCATCTGGGGCTGGTGCGTTCCGGCCGTTCCCGCAGCATGCAGCCTGTGCTACAGGCGGGCAACCGGGTGGATGTCATCTGGCGGGCGCGCCTCCACGATCATCTGGGTGAATTCCGCATCGAGCCGCTGCAACTGCGCGCTGCGCAGTTGATGGAAACAGCGACCGCCGTTTATGGTGTGCAGGCCATGGGCGCGTTGCTCAGGCTTCTGCCGGAGCGCGATCCGCACCCGCATCTCTATCAGGCGCTGGATATCATTCTCGACAATCTGCATGACCCCGTCGATGCCGGGGAATTGTTCGTGCGCTTCGAACTGGCGGTGCTGAACGAACTCGGTTTCGGGCTCGATCTCACCGAATGCGCGGCGACGGGGCTGCGCACCGACCTCATCTATGTATCGCCGAAAACGGGCAGGGCGGTTTGCCGCACGGCAGGTGCGCCCTATGCGGAGCGGATGCTGTCGCTTCCGGCTTTCTTAAGCGAAGGCCAGTCGAAGGCCGCCGATCCTGACAGCCTCGCGGCTGCTTTCCGCCTCACCGCTCATTTCCTCAACCGGCATGTCTACGATCCGCGTGGCCTCAACGAAAACGCCGCCCGCGACGGTTTCGTGCAGGCGGCGCTGAAGGCGCTTGAGCGCAGGGCGAAGGAGGGCAGGGCGATGTCGCCCGCCCTCGATAAGGCCGTCTGACTAGGCCATTGCAGGCCTCGGAGCCGGTCGCTCCTGAATGGGCCAATGCACGATGGCCGCGAAAATCCCCATGCCGACGCCCAGCCACCAGACGAGATCATAAGAACCCAGCCTGTCGTAAAGGAAACCGCCGAGCCAGACGCCGAGGAACGAGCCGATCTGGTGCGACAGGAACACGACGCCGCCGAGCATGCCGAGATGGCGCGTGCCGAACATGATCGCCACCAGCGCATTGGTCGGCGGCACGGTGGAAAGCCAGAGAATGCCCATGACGGCCGCAAAGATGATGACTGAAAGCGGCGATTGCGGCAGGAGCAGGAAAGCGGTGACGGCAACCGAGCGGGCGATATAGATATAGGCCAGCAGATAGGGTTTCGAATAACGCTGGGCGATGACGCCGGCGGCAAGCGATCCGATGATGTTGAAGAAGCCGATCAGCGCCATGGCGATGACGGCGTAGCGCGGTTCGATGCCAATATCGCCGAGATAGGCCGGGAAATGCGCGGTGATGAAGGCCACCTGAAAACCGCAGACGAAAAAGCCCGTGGTCAAAAGCAGGTAGCTTTTATGGCCGAGCGCTTCTTTCAGCGCTTCGCCCGCCGTCTGCTGGAACTGCGCCTGCGACTGGCTGCCGGAAGAGGAATTGCCACGCATCGGAAAGGCGAGCAGCGGCACGAGCATCATCATCGCGGCAAGCCAGACGAGGCTGTCCGACCAGCCATAGGTGGAAATCAGGCCCTGGCTGATCGGCGCGAACAGGAACATGCCGGCTGAGCCCGCCGCGGTGCCGATGCCGAAGGCGAGCGAACGCTGCTGCGGCGTGACATGGCGCGCAAAGGCCGAAAGGATGACGCTGAAGGAGCCGGCGGCAATGCCGAGCCCGACGAGAACGCCGCCGCCGAAATGCAGCCAGAAGGGCGAGGTGCCGAAGGACATGCAGATGAGGCCGGCAGCATAAAGCAGGCCGGAAAGCACGAGCACGCGGCCAGTGCCGTATTTATCGGCGATGGCGCCGAAGAAGGGCTGACCGAGCCCCCAGAAGAGGTTCTGCAGGGCCATGGCGAGACCGAAGGTGGAACGGTCCCAGCCGGTATCGGCGAGCATCGGCAGCTGGAAAAAGCCCATGGCGGAACGGGGGCCGAAGGTCATGACCGCGATCAGCGACCCGGCGGCGATAATCAGCCAGGGCATGGTCTGGCGTGTGGCTTGCGACATGAATATTCCCCCATCGCGGCGCCGCGTCCCAAAAAATAGGGACATGGCTTGCCGCAGATTCCGCTACGATGGGATGAATATTATCTTTTGTCAGCCGGTCCCACTAGCGACTTTTCTTGACGGCCACTATTCATGGGATTGATGGAATGCCCCACATGCCGCCACCGGAGAGACGACGATGAAACAGAATATCTACGACGATCCCGGGTTTTTCGAGCGCTATAGCGCCATGCCGCGTTCTTTGGAAGGTCTGCGTCAGGCCGGCGAGTGGCATAAATTGCGCGCCATGCTGCCGGAGCTGAAAGGCACGGAGTTTCTCGATCTCGGCTGTGGTTTCGGCTGGCATTGCCGTTATGCCGCAGAGCAGGGGGCGGCCCATATCGTTGGCGTCGATCTGTCGGAGAATATGCTGCGCCGTGCCGCCGAGATAAATGGCGGGCCCGGCATCGAATACCGTCGCGCCGCTATCGAAGACATCGATTTTCCGCAGGAAAGTTTCGATGTGGTGCTGAGTTCTCTCGCCCTGCATTACGTCCGCGATCTCGACATGGCATTCGCAAAGATTTTCGCCGTGCTGAAATCCGGCGGCGATTTCATCTTTTCCATCGAACACCCCGTTTTCACGGCGCTGGAAAAACAGGACTGGTTTTATGGCGAGGATGGCGAAATCCTGCACTGGCCGCTCGATAATTATCAAAGCGAGGGCGTGCGCCATTCCAAATGGATGGCGGACGATGTGGTCAAATATCACCGCACGATGTCAGGCATTCTCAACAGCCTGCTTTCTGCCGGCTTTGCCCTGACGCGTCTGGCCGAGCCGAGGCCCGATCCCGCCTTGCTCGCGGAGCGACCGGAGATGAAGCACGAAGATCGCCGCCCGATCTTTCTGATCGTCAGCGCTCGCAAGCCGTGATCGATTCCATCCTCTCCTCATCCCTGTGCTTGTCACAGGGATCCAGTCGACACGCGTCTGCGTGGCGGAAAGAGTCTTTTCAGCCCAAGGACTTGGGCTGACTGGATTCCTGTGACAAGCACAGGAATGAGGGAGGACATCCGCGTCCCTTAGGCTCGATCTGACCTGGACCGGCTTACCGCCGCTTGATCGCCCAGCCTTCCGGCCTTTCCTCGGTCACCTTCGCTACATCACCGACGGATAGCCTGCCTTCACCACGCGGCGTCACGTTCCAGCCGAACAGCGGGCCGGGCACGCGCCGGTCGCCGGACATGCGGATGCGGCCCATGGCTTTCATGGGGGAGGGCACATCGCGGGAGCCGGTCGTCTGGTCCTGCGTGGTCATGATGCAGCGGGCGCAGGGTTTGACCAGATCGAAGCGAATGCCGCCGATCTCGATGGCCGCCCAGCGGTCCTCGGCCCATGGCTCGTCCGTATCAAGCACGATATTGGGCCGGAAGCGTTCCATGCCGACCGCGTCCTCGCCATTGGCGCGCATATTGTCGTTCAGCGCGGCAAGCGAGGCGGTGGTGGTGACGAGTATCTGGTAACCGTCCGCAAAGGTGACGGGCGTTTCGTTGCCGGTCCATTCGAGGCTTGCAATGCGTTTCGAGGCGTCGTCGAAGAACACCAGCTTCACCGCGCGCCCCAGCCATGCCGAGAGCGTGTCGTTGGTCTCGTCATCGGCTATGTTGGCGCTGACGATTGATTTCCACACCGCCACATCCATGCGCTCCCCGGAAGGCCTTGCGAGAACCTCGCCATTCGCTTCCCGCGAAAGCGCCATGCCGCCATCCTCGTGCCGGGCCAGAACCGTAGCGATGGCCGGCAATTCGCGCTGGGTGATGAAATGGCCGGTGGGATCGATGAGCATGGCGCGGCGGTCGCCCGGCAGGCCTTCTGCCGAAACAGTGCTTTCGGAGAGGGGAATGCCGCGCGCGCTTTTCAGCGGATAGATGTTGAGCTCGGTCACACGCATCTCGGGTCTCCTCAAATCTCGTCGAGAAACAGGTCCAGCACCTGTTTCAGCCGCTCATGGCGGGCCTTGGCCATCTGCCGGCCCGTCTCGGTGCGAAAGCCGTCGGCCAGCTTGAACAGCTTGGTTTCGAAATGGTCGATGGCAAAGGCGCGGTCGTCAAGCGGCCGCTCCTTCGCCAGCGGGTCGACCGGGTCGTAGAGAGCCGAGCCCATGCGTCCCGCAATATAAAAGCAGCGCGCCGCTCCCACCATGCCGATGGCGTCCAGCCGGTCGGCATCCTGAAGGATTTTCGCCTCCAGCGTCTGCGGCTCTATATTGGCTGAAAAGCTGTGGGTGGTGATGGCATGGGCGGCGGCGTCGATATCGCTGCGTCGCCAGCCAAGGGCTTCAAGAATGCCCGAGGCTTTTTCCGCCGCCAGCCGTGAGGCCTGCGCGCGGAGCGGCGAGTTCTTCTCCACCGCCACGCAATCATGCAACAGCACGCTGGCGGCCAGCACAGTGCCATCGCCGCCTTCGCCCGCATGGATGCGCATGGCGTTGCGGAAGACGCGGTGAATATGGGCAAGATCATGCGAGCCGTCGCCCGTATCGGCGGCGTGCGGTATCAGGTCCTGCGCAAGCGCCGCATAGGGCGCGAAAGCCTCGGCCGCGATCATGCCTGCGGCTTCCGGGTGAGGATTTTCTGGTAGAACAGGCCGATGCCGATCAGCACTGCGCCAAGACCGATGAAGGACAGCGCTCTCAGCACGCCTTCGAGGTTGCTCATGTCGATCAGGAACGCCTTGGCAACCGAGATCAGCACGAAGGCGGCGGATGCAAGACGCAGGCTGCGGGCATTGAAGCGCGAGCCGAGCACGAGCAGCAACACGCCGATCAGCAGCCAGACCACCGAATAGCTATAGGTCTCGCCCTGCAGGAAACCCTTCCAGTCGGCAATGTTCTCGCCCTGCCAGAAACGGCGCACCGAAAGCGTGGCCCAGGCAAAGCCGAGTGCCGCACCTGCCACCGCCAGCATGCTGACATAGGGCGGCGGACGTTTTCCGCGCGCATAATAGGCCAGGCCGCCATAGGCGAGCGCCGGCAACAGGTAGCCGATCAGCAGCAGGTTGAGGAACGGAATGCTGCCGGTATTTTCGCCGGTGAAATAGGGGTTGAGCGTGAAGAAATGCATCGTCAGCACATTGATGACGGCAATCACGCCGGCAATCATCGAGCCGTAGCGGAAGACGGGGCTGGGGCTCTTCAGGTCCAGCGTCATCAAGACGCCCGAGAAGCCGATGGTCAGCAGCGTGTAGATCGACTGTTCGCCAAGCGTCGGCACGCTGTCATCCAGCGTGCCGCCATTCATCGCGTGGCGGATGAGGATGGCGACGGCGAGAAGCCCCATGACGCTGGCAATTGCCTGCAGGAAGTTCTTCGCCCTGACCCCCGGCCAGTCGCGCAGCAGCCATGCCGAAGCGACAGCCAGCAGTGCGGGAATGCCGTAACCCGGCAGAAGCGCGTTGAAGACCGGCGTGGTGCCGAGGTTCTGCGGCCCGACAATGGTGGGTTCCCAGGCGATGCGGCCGAGAACGGCAACGCTCGCCACGGCCATCACCCAGGGCAGCACATCCCAGTTGCGGTAACGTGTCGCGAGCACATAAACGAAACCGATGACGGAGAGCAGCACGGTCGTCGCAAGCCCCTGCGTCAGCGTGTGCAGGCAAAGCGTAAAGGCGGCGAAGGAGCCGAGCACGAGGATGTTCAGCGGCTTGCGATAGGCCTCGTTGTTCTGCCGGTGCAGCCACTCGGCGCCCGCAAGCAACACCAGCCCAAGGCCGAGGCCATAGGCGGCGTGCAGCCAGTCACGGCCGAGATTGCCGTATTCGACAAAGCTTGAGGTGGCGAGCCAGACGGGGAAAAGTGCT
This sequence comes from Agrobacterium sp. CFBP 3001, assembly GCF_027871605.1. Classification (NCBI taxonomy): domain Bacteria; kingdom Pseudomonadati; phylum Pseudomonadota; class Alphaproteobacteria; order Hyphomicrobiales; family Rhizobiaceae; genus Agrobacterium; species Agrobacterium sp. CFBP 3001. The sequence continues at coordinate 273,260 of NZ_JAQAHD010000005.1, read as the reverse complement.
GCGATACCGGCCCAGAGCTGGGCGAAATCCGCATCTTCAGCGCCTTTGCGTTTCAGGAAAGAGAAGGCGCAGAGCACGAAGACAGCCCCGAGGCCGAGCGCCATGGCGATTTCCGCCGTGTAGCCGACCGATACGGGCGGAAGGGACACGGACGTATCGTTGATAAGGCCGATGAAGTCGATGCCCTGCCGCGACATCAGCGACACGGCAGCCTGCGCGCCGAGCGCTGCGATAATGGCGGGCCATACCGCATAGTGGCGGGCGGCGCCAAGGGCCGCAAGGGCGGCGGTGAGCGCTGAAACGATGAGTGCCGGATGGGTGTCGATACCGCCATCGGCAAACAGGAAACCCATGGCCGGCAGGATCACGGCCATCGACACGGTGAGATTGAGAGCGAGCGACGGGCGCAGCAGAAGGCGCAGGGCGCGGATGGCGCGCCGCTCGGGAGCGGCGGTTTCGCCGGCCTCGGCAGGCGGCGTGTCGAATGCCTTGCCCGGCCAGAGCAATATGGTTCCCGCCAGCATGACGAGCAGGGCAAGCGTTGGCGGTTCGGCGCTGATCGTTTCGGAAAAGCCGATATAGCCGAGCGCCCAGAAGCCGAGGCCGGCATTGGCGAGAGAGGGAACCACGGTCCAGCCCTGCCTGCGCGCCGCGGCCGCTGTTGCCAGCCAGGAGATGGTGAGGAACAGGAAGAGCGCCCAGATATTCGGCGTTTCGGTAGAAATCAGCGCCGGCGTCAGCATCGAACCGAGAAGGCCGAGGCCGGCCAGCGCCTGCCCGTGCAGCAGCGAAAGCCCGATGGTCGCGAAGGCGACGAGCCCAAGCAGGCCAAAAGCCACGCCGGGGCCGATATAGCCATAAATGCCATAGGCCGCATAAACCACGCCGAACAGCGTCAAGGCGCCGGCCGCCGTCAGCACGCCCGGTATCATGGCGTTGGAATAGGTGGCGGCGATGCCCGGCACCGCCTTGCGGCGGACAGCCTCGCCGGCAAGCCCGAGGAGGAGGCCGAAAATGGCGGCGAGCGACAGCCTGACCGCCGGGCTGAGCAGCCCCGATTCGATCGAATATTTGACGAGGAAAATACCGCCGAGCGCCAGCGCCAGCCCGCCGGCCCAGACGGCCCAGCGCGCGCCGAGCAGGCTTTCGAAGCTTTCCTTCGTCGCCGGAGCGGATGCCGTATCGCTCGCAGGAGCGGAAGGTGCTTCCTCGCTGACGGGGTCTTCCGCCTGCGCGATGGCGGCGGCTTCCTGGGGTTCGGAGGCGTCTTCCGCAGTCGCCCTGCTTTTCTCTTCCGCCTCGAAATCCGGTTTTGCCGTGGTTTCCGCGCTCTCCGCCTGCGCCGCCGCAGGAGACGTCACGCCCGCAGCCATCAGCCGCTTGAGACTGAGAACTTCCCGTTCCAGCGACTTGATTCGACTTGAGTTGCGGATGCTCGCGACCAGCGTGTAGATGAAGGCCGCGACGAGGGCGAGGATAAACAGCGGGATTTCCAAACGGACTCTCCAATTACGAAGCTGTTTTTAAAGCCCTTTTGGTGAATTTATGCAAGGCCCGGTTGATGAATGGCTGGGTGGCGAGTGGGTGGCACACGCCCTCCCGCCGTGTCAGGAAACATCCGCCAGCCAGCGCCGCGCCGCTTCGATATCGGCAACCCCGAGCTCATGCCCGTCCTCAACCGTTTCCATCTCAGCTCTTGCTCCGCTCGCCGCCAGCCGGCCCTGCAATTCGTGAGCCTTGTCGAGATATTTGTCCCGTTCTCCCGCCACAAGCAGGACATTGCGGCCGGAAAGATCAGCCTGCGGCCATGTTTCCAGAACCGGCATCGGGCGATAGAGCAGGGCGTCTCCGGCAAGTTCCGGATAAAGTGCTGCAAAGGCCGCGTAGAAATTTGCGCCATTGGAATGGCCGATAAACTTCAGTTTCGAACGGTCGAGACCATAGGACCGTATCGCCCCCTCCACGAAGGCGGCGAAGGCTTCCGCTTCCGAGACGATATCCTTCTGGTCGAAGCTGAAATCGGGATTGCGGCGGAACCAGCGGGCGATGTCCTCCTCCGTGCTGCGGCCGCGCACGCCGAGAAGCGTGGCGCGCGGCGCTGCCCGGTGCGCGAGCGGCATCAGGCTCGTTTCGCTGCCGCCGGAACCGTGCAGCAGGATGATGGTGCTGCCATCCGGCTCCTCGGGCGTATAGAAACGGTGCACGAAGGGCAGGTCGCGATAGACGATGCGCTCCTCGCCCGGCATTGCAAATTGCGGCAGGGCGACACGCACATCCGCCTCGTCCTTCATGAAGAGCGGCGGGATGAACAGTTTTTCCCCCAGCGATTCCAACGGTTCGTCCATGGTCATGCCCGGCCCGTCGGTCGCCATTTCGATCAGCACACCGCCCGGTTCGCGGACATAGAGCGAGTGGAAATATTTGCGGTCATGGGCATTGGTGGTGCTGGAATTCAGCGATTTCAGCCCGGCATGAACCGCGTTCAGCTCGTCCATGTCCTTGGCCCGGAAGGCGATATGATCGACAGTGCCGGTGCCCGGCGCGCTGGACCAGAAGCCGGTTGCGTCGCGCACATCGATAATGTCGCCGCTTTCGGAAACGAGGCGGCGGATTGCGCCTGCCTGGCTTTCCTGCCGGTAACCGAAATGTTTCTCCAGAAACGCCACGGTTTCTTCCGGCACTTCGCTCAGCACCGTTGCGCCATAGATGCGGCGAATGGCGTCCTGCGCGGAAATATCGTCCGTCACATGCGGCGTCGCATCGGCAAAGGCGTGGGTGCCGACCAGCTTGACGATCAGGCCGTCAGGATCTTTCAGCCGGATGACCGGAGCGCCGAACTCATCGGAGGGGCCTTCCGCCCGCATGCCGAATTTCAGTGCCCGCGTCAGCCAGAAGCCGATGGCGGCGGGATCGATGGCCACGGAAATCTCCAGCGTCTGGCCATAGCCGACACGGCCTTGACCACCATCTTCCCAGACGAGAAATGTCAGAAGCGAGCCGGGCGAAGCGATATCGTCGCCATAAAGCAGGTGCAGCTGCATAGCGTCTTCGAAACCGGCCGTGCGCTTGGCCAGCCTCAGGCCCAGAAAGCCGGCGTAAAAGTCCACATTCGCCTGCACCTTGCGGGTAATCATGGTGATGTGGTGTATGCCCAGTGCAGAATTCATCTTGCCGTCCCGCTGTTTCGCCTGCTGTTCGTGGCCCTATTTGCCGCACGCTGCCCCTGATCCGCAACCCCGGCAAATGAGAACGCTGTGTTCTCTGCGTGAACGATCCCGCTTTCGCTTCGTTGCATGCGCGATGGGCAAAATGCCGGCTTTTTGCCTGCCCTGCGCCCGTTTATGCATATAAAATAAGCATACAAAATAACGGCTATTTTGTATGCAATTTTATCTTGCCTTGAGGGCTGGAATTGGGTCTTATGCAACCAATCCAACAAAACCATCAGGGGGAATAGATGATTTTAACGCGCAGGTTGTTGACCAGGGCTCTGACCATTGCCGCCATCGGTGTGACCGCTGGTTTTTCGCTGCCGGTCGTCGAGGCGCGGGCCGAAACGCCGGTGAAATTCACGCTCGACTGGAAGTTCGAAGGCCCCGCTGCCGGTTTCCTGCTGGCGCTCGATAAGGGTTACTTCAAGGCTGAAGGTCTCGATGTCACCATCGATAGCGGCAACGGCTCGGTGGAAGCCATTCCGCGCGTGGCGACCGGCGCCTACCAGATGGGCTTCGGCGACATCAACTCGGTGATGAAGTTCCTCGACGAGGATCCGAGCCAGAAGATCAAGGCCGTTTATATGGTCTATGAGCGCCCGACCTTTGCCGTGGTGGGCCGCAAGTCGCTCGGCGTCACCGGCGATCCGAAGTCGCTGGAAGGCAAGAAGCTCGGCGCGCCGCCGCCGGATGGCGCTTTTGCGCAATGGCCCGCCTTCAAGCAGGTCGCAGGTCTCGATGACAGCAAGATCGAGATCGAATCGATCGGTTTTCCGGTGCGTGAACCCATGCTCGCCAAGGGCGATGTCGACGCCGTTTTCGGCTTTGCCTTTTCGGTGATCCTCAACCTCAAGAAACAGGGCATCGCCGATGACGATATCTCGACCATCCTGATGGCCGAGCACGGCTTGAATCTCTATGGCAATGCGGTGCTGGTAAACACTGATTTCGCAGAGAAAAACCCGGATGCCGTGAAGGGCTTCCTGAAAGCGCTGGCCAAGGGCTTCGCCGATTCCGTCAAGAACCCGGAAGAGGGCGTGGCGGCCGTGCTCAAGCGTAACGAGACGCTCGACAGCGCCATCGAGCTTGAACGCCTCAACATGGCCAACAGCATGAATATCAAGACGCCCTATGTGGTGGAAAACGGCATGGGCGGCGTCGATCCGGCCCGGCTTTCCGCCTCCATCGAGACGCTGAAAGTTTCTCTTGGCCTGAAGGGCAACGTCAAGGCGGAGCAGGTGTTCGACGCGACCTATCTGCCGGCCAAGGAAGAACGCATGCTTCCGTAATGGACGAAGTGAGCAGGTGCGGCATGCTTCTTCTCCCCGCCTGGGAGAAGTCCGCGGCAGCGGGATGAGGGGGGCAAGCTCTCGGTCTATCGCTGGCGCTGCCCCCTCATCCGACCCTTCGGGCCACCTTCTCCCCGGCGGGGAGAAGAAACAAGCCGCAACGCTGCAGGGTTCAACCGCCCGATCAGCAACTTAAAACGGGAACAGCAATGTCACATCTCGTGGAAATAGACAGTGTGGACATGCGCTATGGCGGCTCCGCCGGCACGCTGGCCGTATCCGGCTTGAATCTCACGGTCGACAAGGGTGAATTCGCCGCCGTGGTCGGCCCCTCCGGCTGCGGCAAGTCGACCCTGATGAAACTGGTGACAGGGCTGCACATTCCGCAGAGGGGCAATGTCATCGTTGCCGGGCGGCAGGTCACGGAGCCGGTTTCCATCGTCGGCATGGCGTTTCAGAACCCGACGATGCTGCCGTGGCGCACCACGCTTGAGAACATCCTGCTGCCGCTGGAGATCGTCGAGAAACATCGTCGACGCCTGCGCGCCCACAAGGCGGAGTATGTCGCGAAAGCCGAGCGCCTTCTGGAAATCGTCGGCCTGAAGGGGTTCGGTTCGAAGTATCCGTGGCAGCTTTCCGGTGGCATGCAGCAGCGCGCCAATCTTTGCCGGGCCTTGATCCACGAACCGGAACTGCTGATGCTGGACGAGCCTTTCGGTGCACTCGATGCCTTCACCCGCGAGGAATTATGGTGCGTCATCCGCGACCTGCACGCCGCGCAGCGCGTCACCATCATCCTCGTGACCCATGATCTGCGCGAGGCGACATTTCTGGCCGACAAGATTTTCGTGATGAGCGCAAGGCCGGGCCGGGTGCTGGCGGAACACCGCGTGCCGTTTGCGCGCCCGCGCCAGCTCGATATCATGTATGACAAGGGTTTCAACGACATGGTGCAGGAACTGCATGGCGAGATCGCGCAGGCGAGGGTGGCGGCATGAGCGCCATCATGGAAGGCACCGTTGCGGCCGAGCCGCGCAAGCCGCTGATTGCCCGCGTCAACTGGGTGAAAGCCGCGCCCTGGCTTTATACGCTGGCGCTTTTCGTGTTGTGGGAACTGTTGGTCTACGCGCTGAAAATGCCGCCCACCATTCTGCCGTCACCGGTAAGGGTCGGACAGGCCATCTTGCAATATTGGTCGCCGATCTGGAAGAATTCGCTGCAGACGCTTTATACCACGACGCTGGGTTTCGCCATTGCGGTGGCCGCCGGCCTCGCCATCGGCCTGTTCATCGGCTGGTCCAAAACCATTTATGCCGGGCTTTATCCGCTGATGATCGGCTTCAACGCCATCCCGAAAGTGGCGCTGGTGCCCATCCTCGTCATCTGGTTCGGCATCGGCACAGTGCCTGCCGTGTTGACCGCCTTCCTGATCTCTTTCTTCCCCATCGTCGTCAACGTCGCGACCGGGCTTGCCACCATAGAGCCGGAAACGGAAGATGTGCTGCGGGCGCTTGGCGCAAAGAAGATGGACATCATGCTGAAGGTCGGCATTCCGCGCTCCATGCCCTATTTCTTCGGTTCGCTGAAAATCGCCATCACGCTCGCTTTCGTCGGCTCGGTGGTGTCGGAAACCGTCGCCTCCAATTACGGCCTCGGCAACATGATGAGTTCGGCGCAAAGCCAGTTCAATGTGCCGCTCGTCTTTGCCGGCCTGCTGATGCTCGCGGTGGAAGGCATCGTCATGTACGCCATCATGGCCTGGCTTGAAAAGCGCATGACCGGCTGGGCGCATCGCTCCACTATGGGGCAATAAGGAATGCAGCACGGGCATGAAGAATATGCCCGTGCCGGAATGTCGTGCGAAGTTAATGCGCCGCCATTTCTTCGACGATATCGCCGCCGTCCATCAGGAACGGGTAGTAGGTCGGCCAATTGGTCACTTCGTCCAGCAATGCCTTGCGGTCGTTGCCCCAGTAGAGATGGTAATGGCCTGCCTTGACCGGGGCGATGGAGTGGTCGCTGAACTGGATGAATTGCGGCGCGGCCTCATCGCCGCCGGTTTTCTTGAAGATGTAGCGGACACCGCGATTGCCCTTCTTGTAGGTCAGGATTTCATGGCCATCGCTGACATAGGTGCCTTCAGCGGGTTTGCCGTCCTTATAAAACGCCACGCTGTCGCTCTTGATGACGATGCGATTCACATCGGTCTTGTAACCGATCTCGTAATAGGCGCGGTACTCCGCCGCCGTCTTGTCGCCATGCGCCGCCTTTTCGGCCATGACGGAATCAAGCGAGCCGTTCAGCAGATAGGGATAGACCGACTGCCAGTCGCCTTCCCAGTCGGAAAGCGTGCGCGCCTTCACCTGCGCATCCTCGAAATAACCCTTGTAAATCTGCTTTTCAGCTTCGGTCATCTGGTGGCCGTGATCGTGCCCATGGTCGTGGCTGTGGGCTGCGGATTTGTCGCCACCGGCAGCCATTGCCGCGGTTGCCGCCAGCAGCATGGAACCTAGTGCGACGGCGCCGGTGACGCGGGTGAGTATCTTCTGCATTGTTTCGGCCCTCTCATATCGACGAAGATAGTTACGTAATAACATTACGTATCGACCTATAGAGGCCGCATTCGCGGGATGCAAGTGCGCGCTGCTACGTGGCCAACGAAAAAGCGCGGTGGCTGTTGCAGCCACCGCGCTTGAAAAGAGAGGAAGACGTGAGGTCTCAGGCCGGCTGGGCGCTCACTTCCGCCTTGCGCTCGTCGAAGGCGAGTTTCATGGCTTTCGTCACATCGCGGGTCGTTGCGAAATAAGTGTCGCTGCGCACCCAGTAGCGCAATTTGACGGTGGCGCTGTCGGCGCTGACCGAATCGACGAAGGTGACGGGGGCGGGGTCCAGCAAAACCCGGCTCTCCGAACGCACGACTTTCATCAGCATATCCTGTGCGGCCGCCAGATCCTCATCATTCTTGACCGTCAGGCTGAGTTCGTGACGGCGCGAGGGAAAGCGGCTGTAATTGGTGATCGGCACGTTCCAGAGCGTGGAGTTGGGCGCGAGACGGTAAAGCCCGTCGCTGGTCTTCAGCTCGGTCGCAAACAGCCCGATCTCGATCACAGTGCCGCTGACCGTGCTGGTCTCGATATATTCGCCGACCCGGAACGGGCGCAGCACCAGAAGCATGATGCCGGCGGCAATATTCTGCAGCGTGCCCTGCAACGCAAGGCCTATGGCCAGACCGGCGGCGCCAAGGGCGGCGAGAATGGAGGCCGTCTGCACCCCGAACTGGCCAAGCACCATGACCAGCACCAGAATGAGAACCACATAGCGGATGGCGCCGGCGAAGAAACCGGCGAGTGTCGCATCGAAGCCGCGAATGCGCGACAGGCCCTGAAAAGCCCAGCGTTGCAGGAAAGTGGCGGCCAGCCAGCCGACGATCAGCAGCAGAAGCGCACCGACGACCGAGAAGGAATATTGCACCGCAAGCGCGCTTGCCTGCTGCAACGCCGCCTGCGATGCGACGATGATATCCGTTGCCTGTTGTTCCATGAATTAACCTGTGATTTTCATTGCTCTTCAGGGTTGGTAACGACTGGACGCCGTGAGGGTTCCGCCAAAACCACCTCAGTTACCAAGCGGCAGCACGAAGGGCACGTTACCATCCGTATCCGCGCCCCTGCCGATTTTTTTGATCGCCGCCACCAGCCGGCCATCGCGCCCGAGCAGACGGTCGCCGATGGCGATGATGCGGGCATTGGGCGTGGCATAGGGCGAGACGGCGCGCAGGCGCAGCGCAAGTTCGATCTCATCCTGGTCCGGATAAAGGCTGAGCGCGGCGATGACGGCGGCGGCGGGTGAGCGGGAAACGCCCATCCAGCAATGGATGAGCAGTGGTGCTGACTGGTCCCATTGCCGGGCGAAATCGATCAGCTTCAGCACATGTGCATCGTCAGGCGCGATGAGATCGGCGGTGCCCTTGAATGCGATGTCGTTCATGGCAAGCGTCAGATGCCGGCCTGCGGCAATGACGGCGGGACGGTGAAAGGACTGCTCTTTGGCGATCAGCGTCACCATTTCGCGGGCCTTGTGTTTGACGGCCATCTCTGCGATCCGCGACAGCGGCGATACGACAATGGCGGTCATGTCGCACCCCCCGTCTTGACGGCACGCATCGCCTCGATGGCCTCGAAACGTTCGATGAACAGCTTTTGCGCTTCGGTTGAGGGCAGGGGCGTCATGTCGAACATGTCGCGGGTAATGCCGCGCGGCAGGCCGAAGAATTTCTGCGCCTCGGCGGTGGAAAAACCGGCAAGCTCCGTCGCCTCGAAAAAGGCGGCGACCGTATCGGCCTTCTTGATGCGGTCCTTCAATTCGCGCGATGCATGCGGCGGCAGGCCGAAACGCAGATGCACGGCGGCTTCCAGCCGTTTTTCCACGGTCTTGTAACCGCCGCCGACCACGGATTTGAACGGCGAGATCATGTCGCCGATGACATATTCCGGCGCATCGTGCAGAAGCGCCATCTGCATGTCGTCAGGCGTCGCACCTGTGCACATGCGGCAGAAGATGGTCTCGACGATGAGGCAATGCTGGGCGACGGAAAAGGCGTGGTCGCCGCGCGTCTGGCCGTTCCAGCGGGCCACGCGGGCAAGGCCGTGGGCGATATCGGCGATTTCCACATCGAGCGGCGAAGGATCGAGCAGATCGAGCCGCCGACCGGACAGCATGCGCTGCCAGGCGCGCGGGCTTTTTGCAGGCGCCACTCTCAGTCCTCCGCCCGCGCTGCTGGATCGGCCGCCGGGAAGGAAAGGCCGCTCCAGGCGGGCAGGGCCACGGTCACGGGAACAGTCTCCGCCAGAAGCGGCGTGCCGGATGCGAACGCATCGGCAATGCGGTCGATCCGAACGATGGCAAGCGCCCTGTTGCCGCAAACGGTTCCGAGCGTGCCGACCGGTTTTCCATCGGCGGTCATCTCCGTCCCACTGGTTGGAAGCGCGCCCTCGGCCGAAACGGTGACGACGCGGCGTCTTGCCGTACCGCGATGTTTCATGCGCGAGACGACTTCCTGGCCGACAAAGCAGCCCTTCTTGAAGGAAACGCCGTCATTCACATCCATCAGCACATCATGGGGAAAGGCATCCTGCAACGCATAGTCCCGGCCGGATTCGGCAATCCCATGCTCGACACGGAGCGCATCATAGGCCGCGATGTCGCCGGATGCGGATGCGCCCGGCATACGGTAAAGATCGATGCCGCCCTTGCCGAAACGACCATCCCGAATGCCTGCCGTCGGCGCAGTCTCGTTCCAGAAGACACTCACGCCTTCGACAGTCTCGGCTTTGAGATCGACCGGTGCACGCAGCTTGTACATGGTCAGGCGGCGCAGCAGCGCGTCTTGTTCGGCGACGCCCGTCTCGATCAGATAATCGCCGCCATCGCGCCAGATCAGGAAATCGAACAGGATCTTGCCCTGCGGCGTAAGAAGGGCTGCGGCCCGTGCTTCGCCTTCCGGCAGGTTTTCAACGTCTGCGGTGATGAGGTTGTTCAGAAATTCCTCGGCGCCGGTGCCGGAAACCCGGATCAGGCGGCGGTCGGCAAGAAGGGCGGAAGGCATGGCGTCACCGTTCGGTTCGTCGAGACTCTGTGATCTCCGGCAAAAGCCGATGCGCTTTGCCGGAATGCTCATTCCGCACAGTTAGGATTTTTGCCACAGAACGGCAAGCACCGCGATGCGATCAATCGCCGGCGGTGAAGAACTTCCACTTGCCATCGGGCGAAATGCCGACCCGGTAGAAGCTGTAATTGCCATATTCCTGCATGTCCGCCAGATCGCCCGCGGTGATGATGCGCAGAAGCTCCACCTTTTCCTGCGCAGTCAGCGTATTCAGCGGCTTTCCGGCGAAATAGGGGAAAACATAGGCTTCGTCAGGCGTGCCGGCATCGATATGGGCATAACCGGTAGACAGAAGGTCGATAATGATCGCCAGCACTTCCAGCCCGTCAGGATCGCCGGAATAGCTTTTCAGCGCCGCAATCGCGTCTTCGCCGTCGTTGCCGTCGATGCGGAATTCTTTCTGGCTGGCGGCGATGAAGGGCCGCAGCTTTTCGATATCGCCCGAGGCGGCGGCTTCGATGATCTGCTGGCGCAGCTTGCGCACGGGTTCCGGCGCCTTGGAAATGTCGTGCTCGATCACCACGGACATTTCCGGCGTGTTGTCGGGCTTGGAGGATTGCTGGTTCGCCTGATTGGCGGAACGGTCCACCAGAGGGTCGGGCAGGGGAATGCCTTCCGAATCGCCTTCGATCTCGTCCGGCTCTGCGGGCTGGGCCTGCTGCGGCTCACCGCCATTCTCAGCCTTCGGCTCGCTTTCGGTGTTCTGCGCCGGCTTCAGCTCGGAAAGGGCAAAGGCGCGGCCTGGCATGCCAATCGGCCCGGCGGTCAGGGCAAGCAGGATGGACAGCAGGGCGGAAGAGCGCAAAAGCCCCTTGCTCAGGCAAGACATGATAGACCCCGGCTTTACTGTATTACCCGCTGCGGCGAAAACTCGCCCTGAAGCATGCGCTGGCGCAGCGATTCCAGCATTGCTTCAGCGCCGGCCTCGCCATGGATACGGATGGTTTCGCGCATGGCCAGAGCGATGGCGGCATCGGCGATGATCTCCGGCTCGATGCCGTCGGCCATGCCGTCAGCCCATGCCTCGTTCTGGTGTTCCAGAGCGACCTGCATCTTTTCATGCACGATCATATCGTCGATTTCGTTACGGCTTGTCTGCATCTTTCATCCTCGACAGGGCGGGCAAGTCCTTACCACCCTGTTAACAACACTAGCAGCCTTTTATCAAAACGGCACGGCCTGCGGCGAAAAGAGGTTAATAATCCTCTAATTTCCGAACCGGGACGCGATTTCCTGCGCGAGTGTTGCCCCTTCGTTACGGTAGTTCTCTTCTGCCATGATGGCGGCGCGTGTGCAACTGGTGTGGATGGCCGCAAAGGAGCGGTATCCACGGTTGAACGCAGCCGTCATGCGCTGACGTCGTTCAGGTTCGTTGACCGTGTCCGCAGCCAGAAGATCGCTCATCGATCTGCGCCAGTCCTCCGGTCCGGAAGAAGGGCACAGGGTTCTGAGATATTGCACCGCGCCCAGTATCTCCGACAGCCGTGCGAGCTTGTCGTCATAAGGAGCGGGTTTGGGCGGCGCGGCTTCCGCCGGACGCACCTCGGAACCGGGTTTTGAAGGCTGCGCATAAGCGACGCCCTGCTGCCCGGCGGTGGCAAGCATTGTCAGAAAAAGAGACAGGAAGATGGTTGGCCGTATCAAAATTCTATTCTGCCCCACACATACTCGTGAACTATTGGCTCGTGAACTGTTGGCTCGCGACCATCCGGCGGGCGGATCGGCCCTAGATAATAGCGATTCTGGCTGGCTGGCAATCATGCAAGCAGGCGCTCGGCGCATTCGACGACGCTTTCCGGCGCCGGCAGAAGGCGGATTTCCGCCAATGTGTACCAGCCCGCATCCGCCGCATCGTCACCGACAGTCACGAGCGGATCGGCATCGGTTTCCACGGTAAAGACCGACAGGAAATAATGGCTCGTCAGCACCCCTTCGGCGTCGCGGGAGGGAAGATCGTATGTCGCGAAAAGCTGCGGCCTGCGCGCCACGATGCCGGTTTCCTCGTGCAATTCGCGCAGCGCCGTTTCGGCCGGGGTTTCGCCGTCTTCGCCGCGACCACCCGGAAAGGCGAACATGTCCTTCGAAGGCGGGTTGATGCGGCGCACGAGAAGCAGCCGGTCGCCGTTCCTGACGATGGCGGAGGAGGCGGGGCGGGGCTTGATACGGAGGGTCATGAATGGTTTCGCTTGTTTCGGCCGTTGCCGGCCTGTCTATAGTGGTACGTGGCTCGGAAAAATCGATTCCGGTTTCCGTGCCGATGCTTATAGTCCGGAACTGGCGCGATTGTGCATGTTAAAGACGGTGGAATGAAGGTCTATCTTATCTATGTCCTGGCGGCTCTTGCCGAAATTGCCGGCTGCTTTTCCTTCTGGGCCTGGCTGAAACTCGGCAAGACCGGGTGGATATTGCTGCCTGGCATGGTGGCGCTGGCCGTTTTCGCGTGGCTTCTGACGTTGGTTCCGACAGAGGCGGCGGGCAGGGCCTATGCCGCCTATGGCGGGATTTACATTGCTGCTTCGCTCTTCTGGCTCTGGGGCGTGGAAGGGCATGCGCCGGACTGGTGGGACATTGCCGGCGGCGCCATCTGCCTTGCCGGCACCGCCATCATCCTGTTCGGACCAAGGGGTTGAGGAGAAAAGCATGTGCGGACGTTTCGTGCTGAAGGCGACGCCGGAAGAGATCGCCGATTATCTCGATCTGATCGGCCTTGAGGATTTTCCCGCCCGTTTCAACATCGCGCCGACGCAGCCCATTCTGGTCGTGATGGAGGGGGAGCGGCAGGAGCGCGGCAGCAACCTGCCCAATCGCCGGGCCGTGCTGGTCCGCTGGGGTTTTATGCCGGGCTGGGTGAAGGATTCGAAGGATTTTCCGCTGCTCATCAATGCGCGGTCGGAAACCGCCATCGGCAAGGCCTCCTTCCGCGCCGCCATGCGCCATCGCCGCGTCCTCGTTCCGGCAACCGGCTTTTACGAATGGCGACGCCCGCCGAAGGAGGAGGGCGGCAAACCGCAGCCCTATTTCATCCGCCCGAAAAGCGGCGGCATCGTCGCCTTCGCCGGTCTCATGGAAACCTGGTCTTCCGCCGATGGCTCGGAGGTCGATACCGGCGCGATCCTCACCACCGCCGCCAATGCCGCGATCGGCCGTATTCACGACCGCATGCCTGTTGTCATCGCGCCCGAGGATTTCAGCCGCTGGCTGGATTGCAAGGCCCAGGAGCCGCGCGAGGTCGCCGATCTGATGCGGCCGGTTCAGGATGATTTTTTCGAGATGATCCCGGTATCGGACAAGGTCAACAAGGTCGCCAATGTCGGCGCGGATCTCATCGAGCCGGTGCCGGAAAGCGCGCCGCTGGCGAAGATCAAGCCGGCAAAGGACGAAGGGCAGATGTCATTGTTTTGAAGAATGGTCTGCGCATTTGCGCATAATCGTTTGAGCTGGAAGTCGCCGCATATTTCTTCTCCCCGCCGGGGAGAAGATGGCCCGAAGGGTCAGATGAGGGGGCTACGGAACAGAGATGCGGAGAGCTTGCCCCCTCATCCCGCTGCCGCGACCTTCTCCCCGGCGGGGAGAAGAAACAAGCGGCACGCGCTCGATCCCACGCAAGACTATCTTGTTCAGAAAACTCAGCCGTTCCGCCCGATCTTCTGCAGGCCTTCCTGGATCATGATGTCGGAATAAACGCGGTTGCGGCCATTCGCCTTGGCGAGATAGAGCAGCTGGTCCGCCGCATTCAGCTGGTTGTCGAAGGGCTCGCCCTTTTCGATCTCCACGACGCCGAGCGAAATCGTCAGGGCGAGGCTGCTACCGCTCAGCTGCCGGCCGTTCTTTTCCACCTGTCCGCGCAGCTCCTCGCAGAACTGATAGGCGGCGTGCGCATCCAGCCCGCGCAGGAACACGGCAAACTCCTCGCCGCCCAGGCGGGCGGGAATGTGGCGTTGCTCGTCACACATGTCATGCAGCAGTTCGGCCAGCTTTTTCAGCGCCCTGTCGCCGGCATCGTGGCCCAGCGTGTCGTTGATCTTCTTGAAATGGTCGATGTCGAGAATGGCAATGGCGCCGCTCTCGTCATTGCCGTTGATGACATCCATCAGCGCCCGCGTGCGCTCGAAGAAGGAGCGGCGGTTCGGCAGGCCGGTAAGGTGGTCGCGTTCGGCCAGTTCGCGCAGGCGTTTGAGCTGCTTCAACGTCTCGATATTGTTATCGATGCGGCACTGCAATTCTTCCGGCACGAAGGGGCGGTAGACGAAATCCGAGGCGCCAGCCTTCAGGAAGCTTGCCGAAAGCAACCGGTCTGTGGAGGACGATATCCCGATCACCCGCAAATCTTCGGATGAGCGGCTGTCGCAGATGCGGCGCGTCAACTCATAACCGTCCATGTCAGGCATATGATAATCGGTGATGACGAGCTGGATCGTCGGGTTCTGCGACAGGATTTCCAGCGCCTGCTTGCCGGAGTGGGCCTCGCTGACCCTGAAATTTTGCCGCTCCAGAATTTCCACGAGGCCGGACCGTGCCGCGCGCACATCATCGACCACAAGAACGGAGAATAGCTTGTTGTTCAAAATCCGCTGGACGGTTCTGACGACTGCATCGACGGTGCGATGACCGTCCTTGACGATGTAATCGATGATCTTCTTTTCGGCGTAGCGCTTGCGCGCCTCCTCATCCACCGTGGCGGTGAAAACGATGGCCGGCACCTTGCGCTCGGATAGAAGTGCGAGAATTTCGCCCTTCGGCGCATCGGGCAGGTTAAGGCCCGTCAGCGCCAGCGTGAAATTATGGGCCTGCATGAGGGTATCGGCTGCGGCCATGCTGTCGCAATGGACGACCTCGGCTTCCGTTTCTTCCGAAAGCCGCGTCTTCAGCAGCATGGAAAGAGCAACGGAATCTTCAATCAGAAGGATTTTATCCTGCATGGCCGTCCCAAGCCCCCCTGGCCTGTCTTCACAATCTTTCCTCAACGCCGAATATTCGTCATCCGCGTGTCTGCGGATTCGAAAGCCGGCTTATGCATTGTTGTGGAAAAAAATGCGGAATAGAAAAGTTCTTTTGTATTCACTAATCTATACGTCGGTGTTCGTATAGCCTTCTTGTGGAAGGCGAGATTTTTACTACACTTTCGTTGCAGCTTCGTTACAGAAGGCTGCCGATTTTATGAAAGACTGACGCTCTGCAGTTTAGCGGCAGTGCTTGAAACAAAAACGGCGCCCGGAAAAGGCGCCGCGTGATTGTCGATTTTCCGTTGGGAACGTTCCGTTTTCCAGACAGTCCGCAAAATTCGAAAAATCAAAAAACCGAATATTTTCAGGCGGTTTTGGCGGCAGGCTTGCGCTTCAGCATCAGGGCTGCGGCCGCAACGGCCTTCAGTCCGAGCGGGCGGTAGTGGCTGTTGAGGTCGGGCTTCGCCTGCGGCTGCGCCTTCGTCTCGTTCGTCATTTCTCTCTCTCCACAATTCACGCCAATCGCCGTTGCGATGCGTGTGAGCCACTTCTTTCGCGGCTAATCTTGACGGATTCGAGGCGAAGAAAAACGAAACCGGCTTTTCAGGCTGCGACATTTTGCGTCACATCCTGCGCCGGCTTGTGCGAGAAAAAATAAACCTGCGGTTTTAAATACCGCGATCGAGGCCGTTGCCGCCATTGGCGTCGTCATGCCCGTCTTCCTCGATGGTCAGCGTGCCGTAGCGGCGATGCCAGAGGCGAGCGCTGATGGGAATGAAAACGAGATAGGCGGCAACCGTCAGAACCAGTACTTCCCAGGTGAAGCTCATCAGCATCGCTACATAAAGCACGACGACGAGGATCATCGGCAGCACCAGATCGCGGCGAATGCGGCTGGTGCCGGATTTGCCCGACCAGACCGGCAGGCGGCTGATGAGGAGGTAACCGATCAGCACGGTATAGGCGGCGGCGACATAGGCGAAGGGCTTGTCCGGCTCGACGCCGAGGAAGCCGAGATAAACCGGCAGCAGCACCAGCATGGCGCCCATCGGGGCGGGAACGCCCACGAAGAACTCATTCTGCCAGGGCGCCTTCACCGGCCGCTCGATCATGACGTTGAAGCGCGCAAGACGCAGGCCGGCGGCGATGACGTAAATGAGGGCGGCGATCCAGCCGATGGAGCGTGCCTGATCGAGAAGGTAGGCATAGACCACCAGCGCAGGCGCGACGCCGAAATTGACGATATCGGCCAGCGAGTCCATCTGCTCGCCGAATTTGGACGTCGCTTTCATCATGCGGGCGATGCGCCCGTCTATGCCGTCGAGGAAGGCGGCCAGCAGCACCATGCCGACGGCCAGCTCGAACCGCCCCTCGATGGCGAGACGCACGCCGCTCAGCCCCGCACAGATGGCCAGAACGGTGATGAGATTGGGAACGACGAGGCGAAAGGGAATTTCCCTCAGCCGCGGTCCACGGCCGCTATCGCTGCGGCCCTCGGGTTTGCCGTTCTGTTGCGGCTCGGCGATCGGCGTTTCCATGCGCATGCCCTTCCTGTTTCCGTCAGCCGCGGCGGCTGACGACCGGACCCTTGGCGGAGCCGAATTCGGCGAGCACGGTTTCACCGGCAATCGCCGTCTGGCCGACCGATACACGCGGCTCGAAACCTGCGGGAAGGAAGATATCGAGGCGCGAACCGAAACGGATAAGACCGAAACGCTCACCGGCATCGACTGGTTCATTCGGCTTTACCCAGCAGACGATGCGGCGTGCAACCATGCCGGCGATCTGCACCACGCCGACCTTGCCGTGCGATGTCTCGATGACGAGGCCGTTGCGCTCATTGTCTTCGGAAGCCTTGTCGACTTCGGCATTGAGGAAGAGGCCGGGACGGTAGGCGACATTGACGATACGGCCGCGTACCGGCGAACGGTTCACATGGCAGTTGAACACGTTCATGAACACCGAGATGCGCACCAGCGGCTCCTTGCCGAGTTCCAGCTCCAGCGGCGGAACGACGCTCTGCACGGCGGAAACCTTGCCATCGGCCGGGCTGATGATGAGGTCGTCATCCTGCGGCGTGACGCGCTCGGGATCGCGGAAGAAATAGGCGCACCAGGCCGTCAGCACCAGACCGACCCAGAACAGCGGTTCGGCGATCCAGCCGAGCACCAGCGATGCGACGAAGAAGGCCGCCACAAAGACATAACCTTCCTTGTGGATCGGTACGATGGTGTTGCGAATGGTGTCGAACAGATTCATGAGATTCCTTGCTCCGGTTTCCGTCTGTCGCGTCTATATGGTCGCGATACGACACGATCCAAACGGCAATGCGACAAATTTTGCCTAGCTGGTTACAGCCAAAAAGGCCGCCCGGCAATGGTGGGGTGCGCCCGTTGGCCCTGTTACCCCGGGGTACAGCCATCAATGGGCGGGTTCCCCGCGGTCGATGACACCCAGATCGTCGGTTTCACGCACATGGCGCAGCATTTCCTCGGCGCGGATCGCCTCGCGCTGGCGGCTCCACATCGAGGCGTAGAGGCCGTTCTGCCCCATCAGCGAGCTGTGCGTGCCGCGTTCGGCGATCTGCCCGTCCTTCAATACGATGATCTCATCCGCGCCGATGACGGTGGAAAGGCGGTGGGCGATAACCAGCGTCGTGCGGTTCTTCGAGACGATGTCGAGCGCGCTCTGGATTTCCTGTTCCGTATGCGTATCGAGCGCCGAAGTCGCCTCGTCGAGAATGAGGATCGGCGGCGCCTTGAGGATCGTGCGGGCAATCGCCACGCGCTGTTTTTCCCCGCCGGAAAGCTTCAGGCCGCGTTCGCCGACCATGGTGGCGTAACCCTCCGGCAGCTTGCCGATGAAGGCGCTGATCTGCGCCGCATCCGCCGCAGCCCTCAGTTCCTCGTCGGTGGCCGAGGGGCGGCCATAACGGATGTTGTAGGCGAGCGTGTCATTGAAAAGCACCGTGTCCTGCGGCACCATGCCGATCACCGAGCGCAGGCTCTTCTGCGTCACTTCGCGAATATCCTGCCCGTCGACGGTGACGGAGCCTTCCTGAATATCGTAGAAGCGATAAAGCAGCCGCGAGATCGTCGATTTTCCCGCACCCGAAGGGCCGACGATGGCCACCGTCTTGCCGGCCGGCACGTCGAAGGAAACGCCCTTCAGGATCGGTCTTTCGGGGTCATAGGCGAAGTGCACGTCGCGGAAGGAGATCGCGCCCGGTCCGGCTGCGAGCGGCTTTGCATCTGGCCTGTCGGTGACTTCCGCCTCCACCTCCAGAAGATCGAACATCTGTTCGATGTCGGTCAGGCCCTGGCGGATTTCGCGATAAACGAAACCGATGAAGTTGAGCGGCACCGAAAGCTGCAGCAGCAACGCATTGACGAAGACGAAATCGCCGATGGTCTGTTCGCCGCGCTGAACGGCAAGCGCCGACATCACCATCATGACGGTGGAGCCGATGCCGAAGATCACACCCTGGCCGAAGTTCAGCCAGCCTAGCGAGGTCCAGATGGAGATCGCCGATTTTTCGTAACGCTCCATGGCGACGTCGAAACGCCGCGCCTCCATCTCCTCATTGCCGAAATATTTGACGGTTTCGAAATTCAGAAGCGAGTCGATCGCCTTGGTATTGGCGTCTGTGTCGCTGTCGTTCATGGCGCGGCGAATGCCGATACGCCAGTTGCTGGCCCGCACGGTGAACCAGATATAGGCCCAGACCGTGATGACCGTGACGAGCACATAGGAAAAACCGTAGGAGGCCCAGAAAATGATTGCCGTCAGCAGAAATTCGATAAAGGTCGGCGCGGTGTTGAGAATGGTGAAGCGGACAATGGTTTCGATGCCCTTGGTGCCACGCTCGATGACCCGCGACAGCCCGCCGGTCTTGCGCTCCAGATGGAACCGCAAAGAAAGCCGGTGCATATGCACGAAGGTCCTGTAGGCGAGCTGACGCACCGCATGCTGGCCGACGCTGGCGAAAAGCGAATCGCGCAGCTGGTTGAGCCCGACCTGTATCAGCCGCGTCAGATTATAGGCGATCACCAGCGCGACGGCGCCGAGCAGGAAGGCGGGAACAAGCCCGGCCATGTCCAGCCGGCCGTTCAGCGCATCGGTCGCCCATTTGAAGAAATAGGGAACGGAGATCAGCACCAGCTTGGCGACGATCAGGTACACGGTGGCCCAGATCACCCGCATCTTCAGGTCCCACCGCCCTTCCGGCCACATATAGGGCCAGAGATTGATCAGCGTCTGGGTGGGATTGCTGGAATCCGCCGAAATGGTTTTTTTCTTCGTGGCCATCATTCGCTCCGGTCACTGCCGGAAGCCGACAGCAGGGCGGCGGCTTTGGTCAAGCCGCCGCGCGTGTCACAGATAGGGTCGTTGCGGGTTCACCGCAACGTTTCAAATGCTCAGGAGCCGCTCTTCAGCCGCTTGCGGTGAAGTTCTTCCGCATTCGGCAGCGCCTCTTTCGGCACGCCGAAAATCTGGCCGGGCTCGATCAGATCGGGGTTTTTGATCTGATCTTCGTTGGCGAGGTAGATCGTGGTGTAACGCACGCCCTGACCATAAACGCGACGGGAAATCTGCCAAAGCGTATCGCCACGGCGGATGATGACGCTGTTCTGGCTCTCGGCCAGCGGCGCCTGCTCGAAGGTCTGCGGGCCGGCGGGCGCCTGTGGCGCGGGAGCGGCGGGTGCCGTGATGTGGAGTTCGGCAAGGCGGCTTGCCAGAGACGCAATACCCTTGCCGATTGCCGCCACATCGTTCGGCCATGCTTCAACCGATGTCAGCAACTGACGCGCTTTGGCGGTAATATCGCCCGCAAAAGCGGTGAAGGCGGGTTCGGTCGCGGCTGCGGTGCGGAATTCCGAAAGCGACTTGAGGCCGATGACGACGGCGGAGCGGCCGGCAATGGCCTGATCGAGCGCAGGCGTGGCCTGATCCTTGTAGAGGTTGGAAAGAATGCCGAAGGCCTTGGCGACATCGGCGCGCAGCTTTTCGAAAGTGGCGCGGTCGCTTGCCGTGCTCTGGTTTTCAGCCGGCGCCGCAGTCGTGGTTGCTGACGACGAAGCGGACGGCGTCTGCATGGCGACGGTTGCCTGGTCGGTCTGCGGCCGCTCGAAGGGAACGCGCACACGCACCTTCGCGGTGCCGTCGGCATTCAGTTCCTCGACGGTGATGATATGGCTGCCGACGCTAAGATCGACATCGCCTTCGACGACGAAATGGCCGGAGGCTTCCGTGGTGCTCTTGCCGATTTCCCTGTCATCGACCAGCGCACGCACCGTTGAACCGGCAGGTGCAGAGCCCGCGACGAAAATCTTCGATCCCTCGAACTCGACGGCAGTCACCTGGACGCTCGACGTCAGCGGGGCCGCGGCGGACGGAGCCGCAGTACCGGCGAGCGGTGCGGAGGCGGTGTTGGCGCTGGGCTCAGATGTCGCCGCAGGCTGCTGCGACGGCGCGGCTTGCGGCTGGAGCGCCGGCGGAGCCGCCTCCGGCATGGCCAGCACGCGGCTTGCCTTGCCGGGCTTGGAAACCATGGCCAGAAGCTCGCCCGTCTTGCCGTCAGGCACGGAAACCGTGGCCACTTCTTCGGATTGCGTCGCCTTACCGCTGGCATCGGTCGAACGCAGCACCAGCTCGTGATCGCCCGGGGGAAGCGGATTGTCGAAAACGGCGGCGAAATCGCCGGTGCCGTCGATGGTCGTCTGGGCGACCACCTTGCCGTTGCTCAAGATTTCGAGCTTCGCGCCGGGCTGTGCCTTGCCGGCAATCACGGCCGAACCGTCCGGCTCGACGCGCAGCACGTCGAAAGTCGGCGTGGCGGCAGACGATTGTGCCGCATCGGGCGGTGCTGCGGCCGGTTTTGCCGGTTCGGGCGCGCCATCGTCGGTGCCGGCGAAAACGCCTGCCAGACGACGCACCTGTGCTGCCGCCGCCGCCGCATTGTCGGGCAGGCCGCGCAGGAAGGCCGTGGTGCGCTCGGCCGCCGTGCGGGCGGTGGTGATGAGGCGCGACGTCGTTTCGTCCAGCGACTCTGGAATTTCGATATTCGTCAGTTCCTTGAGCGAGGTCTCGACCTTCTTGCGCGCCGCCGCGAAATCGGCGTCTGAGGGAACCTTGCTATCGGCGAAAAGCGTCGTCAGATCCTTGATCGACTGGGTGGCGGAAGCGGCCCGCCGCCCGACCTTGTCGGCGATATTGGCGGTTTCCTCGGCGGCGTCGGAGAGAATGTCGCCCGCCTTGTCTGCGCCCATTTCAACGCTGTTCTTCACGGCGTTGCCGGCCTCGTTGATGGCGTCGCCGATCGGTTTGCCGTCGTTTGAAATCCGCGGCAGGACGAAAAAGATCATGAGCAGGGACGCAACGCCCAGCACGATCAGCGCCAGCAAACCGGCCTTATTGTTTTTCATCCTGGAATCTCCGGGTATTTCAAGCTTTTCACACGAGTTGAGATTGCTAGCGTCTTACCTTGCGCCAGACAAGCGGCGAGTGGCCAAAAGGCCATATTTGCAAGGGATTTCCCAAATTTTCTTGACGTGCCGCATCGCACATAGTTCCTTCCCTTCATGACGGACAAAAATACAGCGATTCGATCCATCTGCGTTTATTGCGGCTCCCAGCCCGGACGTGATCCGGCCCATATGGAAGCGGGCCGCGCGCTTGGGAAATCCATTGCCGAAAACGGCATTCGCCTCGTCTACGGCGGCGGCACCAAGGGCATCATGGGCGCGGTTGCCAGCGGCGTTCTTTCCAATGGCGGCGAAGTGACCGGCATCATACCGGAATTTCTGGTCGATATGGAGGCGACGCGCCATTCTCTCGGACAATTGAACGAGCTTGTCATCACCAAGGACATGCATGAGCGCAAACATATGATGTTCGAGCGCTCCGATGCCTTCGTGACATTGCCGGGCGGTGTCGGCACGCTGGAAGAGATCGTCGAGATCATGACCTGGGCGCAGCTCGGCCGCCATGCCAAGCCGATAGTCTTCGCCAATATCAACGGTTTCTGGAACCCGATGCTGGAACTGGTGCAGCACATGCGCGATCAGGGTTTCATCCACCGCGCGCATCTTCTCAACCCGCTCGTCATCGACGAGGTGAAGGATATCGTGCCCGCCATCATCGACCGGGCGCTGGCGCAGCAGAAGCCGGAAGGCGACCCTTCGGTGATTTCCCGCCTCTAGGCCGGGGTGGCGAAAAGCGTAAGCGGTTTTCGCCTTAAATCCCGGTCTGTTCATCCTGATCGGCGCGACGATTGTTAACGGCCGCCTCACGGCTCGTTACAATTTTAAGTGTATATTAATACAGATTTAACGGCGGCCTCGCCCCGCCCGCTCTTTTCATGGCCCCGCGACCGATCCTGTGCCAGCGTCAATAAGGCGTTGGTGTCGCGAAATTCGTTTCGCCGCCATGAGAGTGGGTGTCATCGGGAAATGATTGCTTTTGTGGTGCGGCTCAAAAGCCGGGCGCATTTTATTATTCAGAGAAATTCCGCGCAGGGCAGGGAGGCGCTCCTCGGTTCCGCCGCCCGCCGCAGGGTCGACGCGCGCATGAGGCTCGGCATCCTGATCGCCGTCTTCGTCGCCATCTATGGCGTCGTCGCGGCGCGTCTCGTCCAATACGGTCTTGCCGAACCGGTGGCGACCGCATGGATCAATACCGGTGCCAACGCCGTCGCCTCCCGTCCGGATATTATCGATCGCAACGGCACGCTTCTGGCGACCGATCTCAACATGGTCTCGCTCTATGCGGATCCGCGCCGGATCGTCGATCCGGATGAGGTGGTGGAGAAACTCGCGACCGTCATTCCCAATCTCGACTGGCGTGAAACGCACCGCCGGTTGCGCTCGGATACCGGCTTTCAATGGCTGCGACGCCAGCTGACGCCCCGGCAGCAGGCGGATATTCTCAATCTCGGCATACCGGGCATCGGCTTCCGGCCGGAAAAGCGGAGGTTTTATCCGGGTGGCCCCACCGCTTCGCATATTATCGGCCACGTCAATGTCGACAATCAGGGGCTTGCCGGCATGGAGCGTTATCTCGACCAGCAGGGCCTGGCCGATCTGCGCGCCGTGGGTCTTGCCAGCGGCGCGCCGCTGGAGCCGGTGCGTCTCTCCATCGATCTCAGGGTACAGAACATCGTCCGCGAAGTGGTCGTGAAGGCGAAAAGCGCCTATCAGGCCGAAGCGGCAGGTTCAGTGATCCTCGATGTGGAGACGGGCGAGGTGCTGGCCATGGCCTCCGTGCCGGATTACGATCCGAACGAACCTTCCCGCACCCTTGCCGATGGCAGCATAGACAAGGAGTACGAAAAGGGATGGTTCAACCGGATGAGCAACGCCACCTTCGAAATGGGCTCCACCTTCAAGAGTTTTACGCTCGCCATGGGGCTGGATGCCGGGGCGATCACACTGGGTTCGGTGGTGGATGCGTCGCGGCCGATCCGCATGGGCGGCTTCACCATCAAGGATTTCAAGGGCCGGAACCGGCCGCTCTCCATTCCGGAAGTGTTTCAATATTCATCGAATATCGGCACGGCGGCGGTGGCCGACAAGGTTGGCGTCGAAGGCCATCAGCAGTTCCTGACGAAGCTCGGGCTTCTCACCCGGATGGACACGGAAATGCCGGGCGTTGCGACGCCCACCCAGCCGAGAAACTGGAAGAAGATCAATTCCGTCACCATCTCCTTCGGCCACGGCGTCGCCACCACCCCGTTGCAGACGGCGGTGGCCGCTGCCGCGCTGATCAATGGCGGCAACCTGATTTCGCCGACCTTCCTGCCGCGTTCGAAAGAGGCTGCCGCATCGCTCGCGCGCACCGTCATCAACGACAGGACGAGCGCCGATATGCGTTACCTGTTCAACTGGAACGGCATCAAGGGTTCCGGCCGTGGCGCGCAGGTGGAAGGATTTCATGTGGGCGGCAAGACCGGAACCGCCGACAAGGTGATCAATGGCCGTTACGCCAAGGATATCAATTTCAACGCCTTCGTGGCCGGTTTTCCCATGCACAAGCCGAAATATGTTGTGCTGACGATGATCGACGCCCCGAGAACCGGCGTGAACGGCGGGCGCACGGCGGCCTCCACCGCAGCCCCCATGACCCGCGAAATCATCGCCCAGACGGCAGGCCTTCTCGGCGTTAAACCGCGTTTCGGCTATGATGCCAACCCGCAATTGCTGGTGGATTATTGACGCCACTTCTCCCCATTCCCGTGATGAGCAAAGGAATGAGGGAAGCAGCCCGGATTACCGCTTGAGCCGCAGCAGGCTGGAGCCGGTATAGATCGCCAGCGCCACCCAGATCATCGCAAAGGCGGCCATGCGCACCATGTCGAACGGCTCCTTGAAGACGAAGATGGCGATGAGGAAGATCATCGTCGGCGCGATATATTGCATGATGCCAATGGTCGACAGCCGCAGCAGTTTCGCGCCATTGCCATAGAGGATGAGCGGCACGGCCGTGATGAGCCCGCTTGTCGCCAGAAGCCAGGTATCGGCGGAATTGCCGCCCATGAAATGCGCCTGTCCGTTGAAGGCAAGCCAGATCATCACGAGCACGGCGGGGATGGATAAAAGCATGACTTCCAGCAGGAAGCCCTGCGTCGCGCCAATCGGCAAAGTCTTGCGGAAAAAGGCGTAAAAACCCCAGGACACGGTGAGCGCGATGGACACCCAGGGCAGGCTGCCCGCATGCCAGGTGAGGATGGCCACCGCCAGCGCCACGAGGCCGATGGCGGCGATCTGCGCCGGATAAAGCTTTTCCTTGAGGAGAACCGCACCGAGGAAAATACTGAACAGCGGATTGATGAAGTAGCCAAGTGCGGCATCGAGCGCGCGGCCTGCGCCGATCGCCCAGATATAGACGCCCCAGTTGATGCTGATGAGGATGGCCGTCAGGCTGGCCATTGCCAGCATCTTGGGGGTTCTGAGCGCGGTTCTGATTTCCGCCGTGCGCCCGAGCGCAATCAGCACAACCGCCGCAATCGGCACCGACCAGACGACGCGATGGACGATGACCTCGATCGGCGAAATATGCGCAACCGCCTTCATGTAAAAGGGAAGAAACCCCCAGAGCAGATAAGCGGAAAGCGCGAAAGCAAAACCGCGCGCGCTGTCGCCGCCCTCCTGGGCCGGGAGCGATTTGTCGACTGCCATGGGGAGTACCGCCAATTGTTCGGATAGCGTTTTATAACGGATCGCCACAGTGGCGGCCAATTCATTTCCGTGAAGGGTTCATGAGAAAAACTGCATGGAACAGGTGCGTGCCTGTTCTTCCGCTGTCATCAGGGCGACCCCACATATTTCTTTATCCTGTGTCCCCCGAATTGGGGAGGAATGCGCCGCCCTGTTATGCGACTTGTGCCGTCATTGCAGGATGGGAAGATAAAATTCATGGGCGAGTTCGATATTGCCGCAAAAGTTTTCGGCGTTGCCGGTTATGTACTCGTCGCGGCGTTTTTTGCTTGTCAGACGCTGAGGGAACAGCTACGCCGAAGCGGAAAAGTGACTTTGGCCGGACTGCTGGGTTTTATCCTGTGTCTCCTGTGGCCGCTGGCCGTTCTTCTCGTGCTCGCCGCCATCCATTGCCGGTCTTTTGGAACGGCGCGTTCCGGCAGAAGCAGGTCCGTCATTGTTCGATGGTTCTGATGCTCGCGATAGCGGCTATGAAATCCGCCTGACGAGACATTCCCGTTTTTGACAGGATCGCTTTCACATGCGATCTGACGGTTTCCCTGCCGACGGAAAGATGGTCGGCCACGGCGGCGACATCGCTTCCCGTCGCCAGTTCGCGCGCCACCTTCGCCTCGGCTGGCGTCAGATCGAACAGGCCCCTGATGATGTCGGCGGAAGGCAGGCGCTGGCGGTCGACAGGCGTAATGATCATGAACAACGCCGCATTGGTGAAAATATCGCGCGCGCCGCCTTCCACGGGCACGACATGGACGACGGCCGCAGGATGATCCTCCACCCTAGGCAAGGGAAGCGATCCGCTTGCACCGCTGTGAGCGACCCGGCTTCGTTCGAGCAACCGGGCTAAAAAACTGTTGGCAGGGGCATGCTGGAACCGAATTCGGTCGAAAGCCGCTGTCACTATACGCGGTGACATCCGTTCCAGCAGGTCGTTGACGGCAAGCGCCACGCCATCGGCCCGAAGAACGGCGGCGGGAAGACCGGCGATCTGCAAGGCCTCGGTTGCGGCCCGGACGCGCTCGAATTCCAGTCTGCTGGACATCATCGCCGCCCGCGCGAGATGCGGCCGAAGGCTGTCCAGATAGAGGATGGCGGAAGTGGTGACAGGCCCTGTCGCCGCTTTTTTCTCCACCGCGAAAATCATGCGGTCGCCGCTGGGGGCGGTAATGAAGGTGGATGTTCCGAAGCCATAACCGAGCGGCTGCATCACCTGCGTAAAGATTGGCTGGGAATTGTAGTCTTCGGCGGTGAAATAATCCGCCTCGTTGATGAAACCCTCGTGCTCGATGGTCAGCAGCCTGGCAGCGCGCGAATTGCGGCCGAGCCAGCCCTCGTTCACCATTTTCTGAGTGAGGTCGGCAAGCGAGTCCGAAGCGAGGGACCGCGCAGCCGTTTTGCCGGTGTTGAAGAGCGCTGTGCCATGGCCACCGGCGCCGTTCGCCATGACATCCAGCACCTCTCGCCACCGTTCCGGCACGAAGGCTGCTTCGTAAATCAGGTCGAGCGTCTTGAGGATGTCGTTCACAAAATGCCCCCTAATGCGTCATTCGTTCCAGCCGCAAACCAGCGATTGCACGATCTTTGCCAAGATCTGGTAAACCGAAGGGCAGGTGCAGCGGATTATTTTTCCGCAAAGCCGTCGTTGGCGCGGATCAGTTGGTCAAGAATGCCCGGCTCGCTCATCGCGTGTCCGGCCGCCTCGATGATGTGGAAATCCGCCTTCGGCCAGGCCTTGGCCAGCTGCCAGGCATATTTCAGCGGGCAGGGCATGTCATAACGCCCATGCACGATGACGCCGGGAATATCTTTCAGTTTGCCGGCGTCGCGCAGCAATTGCCCTTCCTCCAGCCAGCCGCCATTGACGAAGAAGTGGTTTTCGATGCGGGCGAAAGCGATGGCGTATTTATCCTCGCCGAAATCCTCGACCCGGTCGGGATCGCTGACGAGCGAGATGGTCGCCCCTTCCCACTGGCTCCATGCCTTGGCGCATTCGAGTTTCTTTGCCTCGTCGGTGCCGGTGAGATAGCGGTTATAGGCCTGCATCATCTCGCCGCGTTCGGCTTGCGGGATGGGCGCGATGAATTTCTCCCACCGATCCGGATACATTTCGGAAACGCCGAACTGGTAGTACCAGTCCAGTTCCGGTCTGGTAACGGTGTAGATGCCGCGCAAAACCAGTTCGCTGACGCGGTCGGGATGGGTCTCGGCATAGGCGAGCGCCAGCGTCGAGCCCCAGGAACCGCCGAAAACCAGCCATTTTTCGAAGCCGCAGAGTTCGCGCAGCCTTTCGATATCGGCAACGAGATGCCATGTGGTGTTGGCTTCAAGTTCGGCATGCGGCGTGGAGCGGCCGCAGCCGCGCTGATCGAACAGGATGACGTCGTAAAGGGCGGGATCGAAGACGCGGCGATGCGTGGGGTTCACCCCGCCGCCCGGACCGCCATGCAGGAAAACCGCCGGTTTTCCACCGCGCGTGCCCACCCTTTCCCAATAAATCGTGTGGCCGTCGCCGACATCGAGCATGCCGGTCTCGAAAGGTTCGATCTCGGGGTAAAGGCCGCGCAATTCTTCGGTCATGGGTCATCGTCCTTCGCTGGCCATTCGGCCGTATCATGGTCCGGGTGCTGGCAATTTTTCACCCGAGGGGGAGGGCTATCCGTTGCAGGTTCCGGCTCGACCGGCAAGCCATCGAGCGCGCCGAACCAGTGCATTTTGCCGGCGAGATTGGATTGCGCCTCGGGTCTTACCCGCTGGGGTTCGTCCAGAGAACCGAGGGTGATATTGATGAAATCGGCGCCCGGCATGTCATAGAATAGCGGCGTGCCGCATCGGCCGCAGAAGCCGCGACGCACGTGATCGGAAGACTGGAACCACGCTGCTTCGCCACGGGTCATTTCAAATTGCGTAAGCGCAGCTGCGGCAAGCGGCATGAAATAATTGCCCGATGCCTTCTGGCACATGCGGCAATGGCACAGATGCGGATAACGAAGACCGCCTTCTATCCGATAACGCACTGCGCCGCACTGGCATCCGCCGCTGAAACCCTCGGCTCCGCTCATGCGCGACCGTCTTCCGGCGGCCAGACCTGCGTGTCGTGATCCGGGTGCTGATAGGAGGTGATTTCCGCCTCGTCCACGCCCTGTTCCACGGTCGGCTTGCCGAACAGCTGCTCGATCCACGGCATGCGCTTATGGAAATTGACCTGCACCTGCGGCTCGATCCGCTCGGGCTCATCGAAAGCGCCGATGGCTATCTCCACGCCGCCGGGATAATTATAGGTCAATGGCGTGCCGCATTTGTTGCAGAAACCGCGATGGATTTTTGCCGAAGAGCGGAAGAGGGCAGGCTGGCCGCGTGTCCAGGTCAAATGAGCCTGATCGGCGCTGACCAGCGCGCCGAAGAAATTGCCGAAATGTTTCTGGCACATGCGGCAATGGCAGATGGAGGCCCGGCCGAGTTTGCCCGCATGGAAACGCACGGCGCCGCACTGGCAACCGCCGGAAAATCCCGCTTCACTCATCATCTCTTCTCCGGTGGCCAGTTTTCAGTGTCGTGGTCGGGGTGCTGGTAGGAAACGAGATCGGCGAGGTAATCCACCTGCGTCAGGTCGTCCTCGGTGGCAACGGTAGGCAGCGTGTGAAGCGTGTCGACGAAATCGATCTTGCGTTC
This sequence comes from Agrobacterium sp. CFBP 3001, assembly GCF_027871605.1. Lineage (NCBI taxonomy): Bacteria > Pseudomonadati > Pseudomonadota > Alphaproteobacteria > Hyphomicrobiales > Rhizobiaceae > Agrobacterium > Agrobacterium sp. CFBP 3001. The sequence continues at coordinate 244,271 of NZ_JAQAHD010000005.1, read as the reverse complement.
CACGCCCCACTGAATGGTCGGCGGCAGCGCGGCCGGATCGTCAAAGGCCCCGGCCGCCACCGCCACACCGTCAGGCGCTTCATAAGTCAGCGGAGTTCCGCATTCAGGGCAGAAACCGCGCTTGACGACGCTGGAGGACTGGAAGCGTTTCGGCTCTCCCCGCGTCCATTCGAATTCCACACCGCGCACCGAAACCAGCGGCGCGTAATAGGCCCCGAAAGCCTTCTGGCACATGCGGCAATGGCATATTGAACTGTCTTTCAGTTCACCGGAGGCGCGAAAACGGATCGCGCCGCACTGGCATCCGCCGGTATATGTCGTCATGGTCGGTCCTCCTTCACCGTTCGGATAATATGGAGACAGACATTGTCGATGTCTCCGAGGATATCCTCGTTCCAGAAACGGAGGACTGTCCAGCCAAGTTCCTCAAACGCGCGTGTTCTCTCTCGGTCATAGGCTGCCGCAGCGTCGTCCGCGTGCTGAAACCCGTCCAGTTCGACAATGATCTTATGCGAGGGGCAAGCGAAATCAACGATATATCCTGCGACCGGCAGCTGGCGTCTGAAAGACATGCCGTCAAGGCGGTGAGCGCGGACGGCGTTCCAGAACTTCAGTTCTGCGTCGATCATGGCCTTTCGCATCTGCCGGGCATACGCGCGGTGTTTTAGCTCGACCTCGGCATGGGGCACGGGATGCTCGCGGCTTGATGGGGGTGCGGCGAGATTGGAGCATGGCGTGGGTGAAAGCAAGGGCGTGTCGTGGGGCTTTCCCCCCTCTGCCCTGCCGGGCATCTCCCCCTCAAGGGGGGAGATCAGCAGGAGGCGCTACCTCAACTTCACTCTTAAGCGTTGAGATGGGCGAGACCGCGCCACAGATCGATCTCCCCCCTTGAGGGGGAGATGCCCGGCAGGGCAGAGGGGGGTGAGCCTCGAATGCGGAGCCTACCGCTTCAACTCCCACGTCGTCGTCCGTTCCCCGGTCTCCTTGTCCTTCCCATCCTTCAGCTGAATACCCTTCTCGGAAAGCTCGTCACGCAAACGATCCGCTTCCGCAAAGTTCTTCGCCTTCAACATTTCCAGACGCAATTCCACCAGCGCATCGACGGCCGAAACGATGGCCTCGTCCATTTCCGCCTTCTTCGGCAGGACACCGAGCAGGGCAGCACTCGCCGCAAAGGCGGGCAGCCTGGATGGATCGGTGTTGGCAGCATGCGCCAGCGCATGCAGCGCCTGTACGGCGGCAACGGTATTGAGATCGTCGGCAAGCGCTTCGAGCACGGTTTCATCCGGTGCAGCATCGGAGGCTTCCGCCGCTGGCCATTTGGCGAGCAGGCGTTCGGCTTCTTCCAGACGCTTCACCGAAAAATCGATCGGCTCGCGATAATGCGTCATCAGCATGGCAAGGCGCAGAACCTCGCCGGGCCATTTCCGGCCGCCGAATTTCTCCGTGTGCAGCAATTCGTAGATCGTCACGAAGTTGCCTTCGGACTTCGACATCTTGCGGCCTTCCACCTGCACGAAGCCGTTATGCATCCACACATTGGCCATGACATGCGTGCCATTGGCGCAACGCGATTGCGCAATTTCGTTCTCATGGTGCGGGAAGATGAGGTCGAGCCCGCCGCCATGAATATCGAAGACCTCGCCGAGGTAGCGACCGGCCATGGCCGAGCATTCGATGTGCCAGCCCGGACGGCCGCGCCCCCACGGGCTTTCCCAGCCGGGCTCATTATCCGAGGACAGCTTCCACAGCACGAAATCGCCGGGGGTTTTCTTGTGGGCTTCCACCGCCACGCGCGCGCCGGCTTGCTGCTCGTCCAGCGGCCGCTTGGAAAGCTGGCCATAATCCGCCATCGAGCGGGTATCGAACAGCACCTCTCCGCCAGCCGTATAGGCATGGCCGCGGGCGATCAGCTTCTCGATGAGGTCGATCATTTCCGCGATGTAGTCGGTGGCGCGCGGTTCGACGGTCGGCGGAAGGCAGCCGAGCGTGGCCACATCCTCATGGAACTGGTCGGCGGTCTTTTTCGTCACCGCATGGATGGCGTCGTTCAGCGGCAGATGCGGATAATCCCTCAGCGCCCGCGCATTAATCTTGTCATCGAGATCGGTGATGTTGCGGGCATAGGTCACATGGTCTTCGCCAAAGACGTGGCGCAGCAGCCGGTAGAGAACATCGAAAACGATGACCGGGCGCGCATTGCCTATATGAGCAAAATCATAAACCGTCGGACCGCAGACATACATGCGCACATTGTCAGCGTCGATCGGTGCAAATTCCGCTTTTTCGCGTGTGAGTGTATTGTGAAATTTCAGGCGCAAGGACATGCGGCAGTTCCCTAAAGGCAGAATATTATCCTGGCCGGAACGTTTATCTTTCTTGACCTTGCGGGAGACGAAAACGATCTGGCCGGTGGCGAACCAGCAAAAAAAATCTCAGCAGCAGGTGCAGATCATCGTTCTCATATCTTGCTTTATGGCGCGGCGGTGCGGCCCGGTCAAGAGCAACCGTGGTGGCCATATCGCCGCTCCGAGCGGAAAATATTCACTCTGGCTGATGGTAATCCACGAATTTTCCTTCGCGCACGAGGAAGAGTTTACCGGTTTCTTTGAGATCGGGCGAAGCAAGCGGAAGAATGGCTGCGGCCACCTCAGATGGATGCGGCACGGTGGCCGGGTCTTCGCCGGGCATGGCCTGCGCGCGCATCGCCGTGCGTGTCGCACCGGGATTGATGCTGTTGACGCGAAGCGCGCTCTTCTGCGTTTCCGCCGCCCAGGTGCGGGCCAGCGCTTCGACTGCCGCCTTGGAGGTGGAATAGACACCCCAGAAGGGGCGACAGCTATGGGCGGCGCCCGAAGACAGGATCAGCGCGCGGCCGGCATCCGACTTCAGAAGCAGCGGTTCGACCGAGCGGATCAGCCGCCAGGTGGCGGTGACGTTGATGTTCATGACCCTTTCGAAGACTTTCGCCTCGATATGGCCAACCGGCGAGATGACGCCGAGAACGCCGGCATTGGCGACGAGAATATCGAGCTTGCCCCAGCGCTCGAAGATATTCGCGCCCAGCGCATCGATGGCCTTCATGTCGGAGAGATCGAAGGGAACCAGCGTCGCCGTGCCGCCGACGGCCTTTATGGCGTCGTCCAGCTCCTCAAGGCCGCCCACCGTGCGGGCGCAGGCGATGACATGCGCCCCGGCCTTGGCGAGCTCCAGCGCCGTGAAATAGCCGATGCCGCGCGATGCGCCGGTAACGAGAGCGATGCGGCCCTTGAGATCGATAGTCGTCATTGTCTCCCCCGAAATGATTGCGCTTCCTTCTACGAAGCGCCGCTGGCTTTTCGCAAGCGATCATATCGTCGCATGCGATGACCTGAACAAAAGGCAAGAAAAAAGCGGCCACCGGAAGCCGGATGGCCGCTTGTGTGAGGCGTATCAGCCGTTGCTGGCCAGCATGGAAATCTTGCTGCCCATCGCCTCGCCATTCTGGTCGAGAAGGCGGGTCGGGTAATCGCCGGTGAAATAATGGTCCGTGAACTGCGGACGGGCCGGGTTGCGGTTTTCGCCGCCAACGGCGCGGTAAAGTCCGTCGATGGACAGGAAGGCCAGCGAATCGGCGCCGATATATTTCGCCATCGCCTCGACATCGGCATATTGGTTGGCGAGCAGCTTGTCTGCGTCCGGCGTGTCGATGCCGTAGAAGTCCGGATGGAAGATCATCGGGCTCGCAACGCGGATATGCACTTCCTTGGCGCCCGCCTCGCGGATCATCTGCACGATCTTCACCGAGGTCGTGCCGCGCACGATGGAATCATCCACCAGCACCACGCGCTTGCCCTCGATCATCGCCCGGTTGGCGGAATGCTTGAGCTTGACGCCGAAAGCGCGGATCTGCTGCGTCGGCTCGATGAAGGTACGGCCGACATAATGGTTGCGGATGATGCCGTATTCGAAAGGAATACCGCTTTCCTGCGCAAAACCGAGTGCTGCCGGCGTGCCGCCATCGGGAACCGGAACCACCACATCGGCTTCCAGCGGCGCTTCCTTGGCCAGGTTCATGCCCATGTTCTTGCGCGTCGTATAGACGTTGCGGCCGCCGACGACGGAATCGGGGCGGGCGAAATAGACATATTCGAACAGGCAGAGACGCTCCGGCTGCGGCTTCGAAGGCTTGCGCGCATCGATGGTGATCGAACCGTCAGGCTGGATTTCGCAGATGATGACTTCGCCGTTCTCCACGTCACGAACGAACTTCGCACCGATGATATCGAGAGCGCAGGTTTCCGAGCAGAAGATCGGCTTGCCATCCAGCTCGCCCATGACCAGCGGGCGGATGCCGATCGGGTCACGCGCGGCAATAAGCTTGGTGCGCGTCATCGCCAGCATCGAATAACCGCCTTCCATCTGGCGGATGGCGTCGATGAAACGATCGGCGGTGGAGGAGTGGCGCGAGCGGGCGATGAGGTGAAGGACGACTTCGGTATCCGACGTCGACTGACAGATGGCGCCGGTGGCGATGATCTGGCGGCGAAGCGTCAGGCCGTTGGTGAAATTGCCGTTATGGGCAATGGAAATGCCGCCTTCTTCCAGTTCGGCAAACAGCGGCTGCACGTTGCGCATCGCAACTTCGCCTGTCGTGGAATAACGGGTGTGGCCAATGGCGATGGAGCCGGGCAGGCGGGCAAGGGTTGCGGGATCGGTATAATGATCGCCGACGAGGCCCATATGGCGTTCCTGATGGAAGCGCTTACCGTCGAAGGAGACGATGCCCGCTGCTTCCTGGCCACGATGCTGAAGCGCATGCAGCCCGAGAGCGGTCAGCGCCGAGGCGTCGGCATGGCCGAGAATGCCGAACACGCCGCATTCTTCATGCAGCGTGTCGCCGTCAATCTCTTCCTTGAAAGTGGCCCCCGGGAACGGGGAATGCGAAAGCGGCTCAATCATCCGGCTTGCCCTTGCTCTCTACCGAGAAAAAAAGAAAGACCTCTCCGGTGAGTATTTCCCCCGGTCGGTCCGTCTGTGTCGTGCTTGATATTTAGCACAAATAGCGCGCCTTGCATGCATTGCAAGGCGCGACACTGTGTCAATTATTCGTTGCCGGCGGATTTGTTGCCGGCACATCTTCCGCAGGCGCCTGCGTGGCTGCCGGCTCCTGTGGTTTTCCGAGGATGCGGGCGCGGATTTGCGGTTCGATATCGTCAGGCAGAACCGCCTCCAGCTTGCCCACCAGCCCGTCTAGGAAGGGCTTGGACTTCGCCTGCGTCACCCATTCCGGCTGCGTCTTCACATCCACCAGCCAGTTCCAGAAGGCGACCGCGACGACAAGCAGCAGAATGCCGCGCGCCGCGCCGAACAGGAAACCGAGCGTGCGATCCAGCGCGCCGATGCGGCTGTCGATGATGAAATCGGCAATGCGCGAGGTGATGAAGGAAATCACGATCAGCGAGACGAGGAAGACCACGCCCGCCGAACCGGCAATGGCGATCTTGTCGTCATCGGTATAGTTGCGCGCATAGGGCAGCAGGACGGGATAGAGATAATAGGCAGCGGCGACCGAACCGCCCCAGCTCGCAATCGACAGAATCTCGCGTGAAAAACCGCGCACCATTGCAAGAAGGGCGGAGAAAAGAACAACGGCGATGACGATGCCGTCGAAAATTGTAATGGGCATATACCAACTCCGGAGGTGCGACGCCTTGTCAGACGCTGCCTTGCCAATTTTGCGATCCTCTTACACCACTGTTTCCCTTGGCGAAAGGATCAATATTCGTCGTCCTCAACCTGTTTGAACCGGTTGCCGGAGCCGGCGATGCGGGCCACGAGGTCCGGAAGGCTTTCGATTTCCGTCCAGCGTCCCTTGCCGCCTTTCGGCAATTCAGCCGAAGCAGAAGGCAGAAGTGCGGCGGAGAAGCCAAGTTTTTCAGCTTCTTTCAATCGCTGGCCCGTATGCGAAACCGGCCGAACCGCGCCCGACAGGCTGATTTCGCCGAAATAAACACAATCGGCGGGCAGGGCAAGACCGGCAAGCGATGAAACCAGCGCCGAGGCAATCGCCATATCGGCGGCCGGTTCGGAAATGCGGTAGCCGCCGGCGACATTCAGATAGACATCATGCTGGCCGAGCTTCACCCCGCAATGGGCCTCCAGCACGGCCAGAATCATGGCAAGCCGTGAACTGTCCCAGCCGACCACGGCGCGACGCGGCGTACCCAGCGAAGTGGCAGCGACCAGCGCCTGCACTTCGACGAGCACGGGTCGCGTGCCCTCGATGCCGGCAAAAACCGCAGCACCCGGCGACTTTTCGTTGCGTTCGCCGAGAAACAGTTCGGAGGGGTTGGAGACTTCCCTGAGGCCGCGATCCGACATTTCGAAAACACCGATTTCATCGGTCGGCCCGAAGCGATTCTTGACGGTGCGCAGGATGCGATGATGATGTCCGCGGTCGCCTTCGAAATAAAGCACGGCATCGACCATGTGCTCGACCACGCGCGGACCGGCAATCTGGCCTTCCTTGGTGACATGGCCGACGAGCACCATGGTCGCGCCGGTCTGCTTGGCGAAACGGATCATCGCCTGCACACCGGTCCGCACCTGCGTCACCGTGCCGGGGGCGGAATCGGCCGTATCGCTCCACAGCGTCTGGATGGAATCGATGATGACGAGATCGGGCCGCTTGCCTTCGGAAATTGTGGCCAGAATATCCTCGACATTGGTTTCCGCCGCCAGCAGCACATCGGTTTCCGCAGCCCCGAGACGCTGCGCGCGCAGGCGCACCTGCGCCACCGCCTCTTCGCCCGAGACATAGATGATGCGGTGTCCGCGCCGCGAAAGAGCCGCTGCGGCCTGCATCAGCAACGTCGATTTGCCGATGCCCGGATCACCGCCGATCAGAACCGCCGAACCGCGCACGAAACCGCCGCCGGTCGCCCGGTCGAGTTCGCTGATGCCGGTCGGAATGCGCGGCGCTTCCTCGATCTCGCCGGAAAGCGAGGTGAGCGTGACGGGTCTGCCCTTCTTCGGCACCTTGCCGGGCCCGGAGCCGATGCCGCCCATCGGATCCTCTTCGACGATGGTATTCCATTCGCCGCAGCCTTCGCATTTTCCCGCCCAGCGGGTGTGAACCGTGCCACAGTTCTGGCACACGAATTGGGTCTTGGCTTTGGCCATGTTATGTCAGTTTGCTTCTTGTTTGAAATGGTCGGCGGAAATGTCTTGGTGGCCGTGAAGCACGCGCAGCACATACATTTTATTATCATCGACAATGAAATAGATGCATCGCTCACGATAAGGGAAGGCCCGCAAATTCGGCGCGAAACTTCGAGGTACGCCCGTTATCCCATATCGCGCCAGCGAGATCATTTTGCCGTTGATGTCGTCTAGAAAGCGTCTGGCAGCAACGGGATTGAATTGGGCAATGTAATTATGATCGGCCAGAAGATCGTGCAGCGCCTGTGCGGTGACCACTAGACGCCTTCGCTCCATTCTGCTCCTCCGCCAGCTTCATAATGTGTGCAGTAAAATCATCTGCACTGGAGAACTCCATAACCCGTCCAGCCTCCACATCATCAAGCCCTTCCTGAATCAGTCGTTGAAGCTCTACAAGCTTGCCTTCCTTGCTGCCCAGCAAACGCAGACCCGCTGAGACGACCGAATCCGCGTCCTTAAAGACGCCCGCCGCCACCTGCTCCTCGATGAACTTCTCGTCCTGCTCGCTCAAATGGATTTCGGGCATTTCGATCTCCTTTTGTTCTCTTCTAGCACAGGTGGCCGCAGCTTTCCAAGGGCTAAAGGCGCTGCTCAGTCGTCGGCCATCAGATATTGCCGTTCGTAACGCAGGCCAAGCCCCGTCAGCATCTCGTAACCGATGGTGCCGGCCGCCCGCGCGGTCTCGTCGACAGGCACATTGGGACCGAACAGCTCGATATAGTCGCCGGCACGGATGGCATTGGCCGGAACATCCGTCACGTCGAAAATGGTGAGGTCCATGGTCACGCGGCCGGCGACCGGCACCCTGTGGCCGTTGACGACGCCATAGGCGCCGCCATGGCCCATTTCGCGCAGCGGAATGCCGGAACCGGAAAGCGAACGCTGATATCCATCCGCATAACCGACGGAAGCGATGGCAAGGCGGCTTGCGCGCTTCAGCAGAAAGGTGCCGCCATAACTCACGGTCTGGCCTTCGCCCGCTTCGCGAATCTGAATGATCCGCGCTTCGGCTGTGGCGACGGGACGCATCGGGTTCGCCATGCCGTCGACCGCTTCGCCGCCATAAAGGGCGATGCCGGGGCGGGTAAGGTCGAAATGATAGTCCGAGCCGAGGAAGATACCGGCGGAAGCCGAGAGGCTTGATTCGATGCCTTCGAAAGCGGCGCTAACCTTTCGGAATGATTCGAGCTGGACCCTGTTCATCGGCGAAGACGGCGTGTCGGCGCAGGCGAGATGCGACAGCACCAGAACCGGGTCGAAACTCGCCGGCCGCGTCACGTCGTCAGCCAGAAACAGCGCGTCATCGAGCGGCAGACCGAGGCGGTTGAAGCCGGTATCCACATGCAGCGCGCAGGGGTGATCGCCCCGCTCGGCAACCGTCGCCATCCAGAAGGAGAGCTGTTCTTCGGAGGCGAGAACCGGCACGAGATCATTGTCGAAGACCTGACGCTCCTGGCCCTGCCAGATGCCGGAAAGCACGAAGATGCGCGCTTCCGGGGCATAGGAACGCAGGGTCGCGCCCTCTGCCACCGTCGCCACGAAGAAATCGCGCGCGCCGGCGTGGTAAAGCGTCGCTCCGCAATCCTCGATACCGAGACCGTAGGCATCGGCCTTGACCACCGCCGCCGTCCGCGCCCCCCCGGAACGCTTCTTCATGTCCCGCCAATTATCGGCGAGCGCGCCGAGATCGACGGTCAGCCTCAGCGGTGCGTGCTCGAAAATGTCGGTTTCGTTTTCGGGAAAGCTGTCTTCGAAGTCGTCTGTCATGCCATGCGTCCGGTTGATCTTGAACCGGTTTGGACCCTAGCACTTTTGTTCAAGACGGTAAGGATGGAATGTTTTAAACTCACGCTATGCACAATGTTTCGCAGGAACAGGCCATAGATGTCATGCCGATTGCGACGACGGAAACCACCCGTTTCTGGCGCGACAGGCGTTTTGGCGGCATGGAGTGCCTGAGCGCGACTTTTCTGACCCATGAATATTCGCCGCATGCGCATGATACCTTCTCGATCGGCGCGATCGAAAGCGGTTCGCAAATTTCCACCATTCAGGGCACCACCGAACAGACGGGGCCGGGGCATCTTTATCTCATCAACCCGGATGAGGTTCACGATGGCGCACCGGGCGGCGGCGGTTATCGCTATCGGATGATCTATCCCGATATCGGCTTGCTCCGCGATATTATCGAGGATGTGACGGGCAGGGCGTTTCACGGCACGCCCTCCTTTCCGAGATTTTTGCCCCGCGATCCGCAGATGGCGGCGGCTTTCCAGATGGCGCATCGGCGGCTGGAGGAGAAATCCGGCGCTCTGGAGGCGGATGAGGGCATGTTCTCGGTTCTCGCCGCCCTGTTCGGCAGGCACGGCAGCGCCATTATCCTGCCCGTCGAAACACGCGAGAAAACGGCGGTTTATACCGCCCGCGATTATCTTTCCGACAATTACGAGACCGATATCGGCCTAGAGGAACTGGCCTCCATCGCCGGTCTCAGCCGTGCGCACCTCATTCGCGCTTTCAGGAAAGAGTTTCACATTACCCCGCATGCCTATTTGACGGATGTGCGCATCCGCAGGGCGCGCCGGCTTCTGCGCGCCGGCGAGATGCCGGCCGAGGTGGCGGCGATGTGCGGTTTTGCCGACCAGGCGCATTTCACCCGACATTTCAAGGCCCGCACCGGTGTCACACCGGGGCAGTTTCGGGTAGCCTGAGTTCAAACCCCGCATTTCCGTTCGGAAATGCGACAAAAAAAGCGGCGCTTCAGCAGAAAACCGCCTGACATCACTTTCGTTCAAGACCGAACAATGTCGCAAGCGTAATCCCTCTCTTTCGAAAGGGAGAATGCGATGTCCATATCGGGAAAAGGCACGGAATTCAGCGCGGGATTGCGGGCAGCCGCGCCGTTGCTGGTCGCCATGGTGCCCATCGGCGTGGTCTTCGGCGCGGTCGCCATCGGCAAGGGCCTGTCGCCGCTCGAAGCTTCGCTGATGTCGCTGCTGGTCTTTGCCGGCGGTTCGCAATTCGTGGCGATGGATTTATGGACGCATCCGGCAAGCTGGAGCGCACTCGGCTTTGCGGCGCTGCTGGTCAATCTGCGCCATGTGCTGATGAGCGCCTCTATAGCCGGCAAGCTGGATGATTTCAGGGGCTGGCGCAAATATGCCGCCATGCTGGTGCTGACGGATGAATCCTGGGCATTGTCGGAATTCCGTGTCATTGCCGGCCGGTTGACGGCGGGTTTCTTCACCGGTGCTGCGCTCTCCATCTATCTCGTCTGGAACCTCGCAACCCTTGCCGGCGCGCTGCTCGGTGCGGTGGTGGGGGACATGTCGGTCATCGGTCTGGATTTCGCCTTTCCCGCCGTCTTCATCGTGCTGCTCATGGGGTTCTGGAAGGGCAGGGAAACCGGCTTCGTGCTTCTGGCAAGCGCCGCTGCCGCCTGTCTCACCCACGCGCTGGTTCCCGGCGCCTGGTATATCGCCGCCGGCGCGCTGGCGGGTCTGGCCGTCGCCGCCTTTGGCCACGAGGAACAGGCGGAGCAGCCGGCATGACACTCGATCCGAATACGCTGCTGACAATCCTTGCCATGATGGCCGCAACCGTCGCGACGCGCCTTGGCGGCCTGTTGCTGGTCACTCATTTTACACTGACGCCACGCCTGAAAAAGGCGCTCGGCGTGGTGCCGCCCGCCGTCCTGATGGCCGTGGTGACACCGACGGCGCTCGCCAGTGGGCCGGCGGAAACCATCGCCTGCGCAATCACCGCCATCGCGGCGCTGCGCCTCAGCCTTCTGCCGGCCGCAACGCTCGGTGTTGCCGCCGTGGCGCTGCTACGCGGAATCGGATTGTAAAAAAATCCTGCCAAAGTCCTGAAAAGATTCCGGACTCTGCGTTCGAAATGCAACGGGCGCAGCGAGGGCAAAAATACATCACCCTCGCTGTGCTCCAGATCAATGTTCTTCGTACTGGCTGAAGCTCGGATCGGCCAGATCCGTAAAGCGGGTGAATTCGGACTGGAAGGCAAGCTTCACCGTGCCGGTCGGTCCGTGACGCTGCTTGGCGATGATGACGTCGGCCGTGCCTTTCACCTTGTCGAACAGCGCTTCCCATTCGGCATATTTGGGATCGGAAATATCGCGCGGCTCCATGTTCTTGACGTAATATTCCTCGCGGAACACGAAAAGCACCACGTCGGCGTCCTGCTCGATGGAGCCGGATTCACGCAGGTCGGAAAGCTGCGGGCGCTTGTCTTCGCGGCTTTCCACCGCACGTGAGAGCTGTGACAGCGCAATGATCGGAACGTTGAGTTCCTTGCCGAGCGCTTTCAGACCCGTGGTGATCTGGGTGATTTCCTGCACGCGGTTTTCGCCGCTCTTGCCGGAGCCGGTCATCAGCTGAACGTAGTCGACCACCAGAACATCGAGGCCGCGCTGGCGCTTCAGGCGGCGGGCGCGGGCGGAAAGCTGGGCAATCGAGATACCACCGGTCTGGTCGATGTAAAGCGGCACCTTCTGCATCATCTGGGAGCAGGCAACGAGCTTTTCGAAGTCAGCCTCGGTAATGTCACCGCGGCGGATTTTCGAGGAGGAGACTTCGGTCTGCTCGGAAATGATACGGGTGGCGAGCTGTTCTGACGACATTTCGAGCGAGTAGAAGCCGACGACGCCGCCGTTCTTGGCTTTGTACGATCCGTCCGGCTGCACTTCCTGCTCATAGGATGCGGCGATATTGTAGGCGATGTTGGTCGCAAGGGAGGTCTTGCCCATACCCGGACGACCCGCAAGCACGATAAGGTCGGAACGCTGCAACCCGCCCATGCGGGCGTCGAGCGAATGAATGCCGGTGGAAATGCCGGAGAGATTGCCGTCGCGTTCGAAGGCCGCGCCCGCCATGTCGATCGCCAGCGCCACCGCATCGTTGAAGGACTGGAAACCGCCATCGTAACGGCCGGTTTCCGCCAGCTCGAACAGACGCCGTTCGGTGTCTTCGATCTGCGCCTGCGGCGGCATGTCGAGCGGCGCATCATAGGCGATATTGACGACATCCTCGCCGATCTGGATCAGCGCGCGGCGCAGCGCCAGATCATAGATCGCGCGGCCGTAATCTTCCGCATTGATGATCGATACGGCTTCCGCCGCAAGGCGCGCGAGGTACTGCGCCACCGTCAGATCTCCGATCTTGTCGTCGGCGGGCAGGAAGGTCTTGATTGTCACCGGATTGGCGGTCTTGCCCATGCGGATGATATCGCCCGCCACCTCGAAAATCTTGCGGTGCAGCGGTTCGTAAAGATGCACGGGCTTCAGGAAGTCCGACACGCGGTAATAGGCGTCGTTATTGACGAGGATGGCGCCGAGCAGCGCCTGTTCGGCCTCGATGTTGTTCGGCGCTTCGCGGTAATGCGGTTCCGCCGGTTGCGCGGGGGTGATCTTTCTCACAGCGTCGTTCATGGTTTGCGCGATCTCCCTTTGCCTTTGTCCTTGAACCTCGGGTTTGGCTTCCTGGGGCATGGCAGTCAATGATAATGTTGCAACACTCTATGGCAGGCTGACGTCCGCTCTGCGAAGCTCGATCACTTCTTCAGTTGTCCCCAGCAATCCACAGGCGGGTTGGATCCTTCCGGCAAGGTGATTCGCTGCCATGAGTTTATCGCATGGCAGACCCGGCGTGAAAGAAACTTGAAAATCGTCAGTCTTACGAATAAATAGGCAGAAAATAAGTAGTGTGCTAATTATAAGGCTTGCTGACATGTCCCGCGAGACCGACAAGGAACAGCTTCTGGATGAAGTCTCCGCTTTTACCCGCAAACTGCGCGCGTTTTTCGATGCGCGGGTGGGGGAGAGCGGGCTGACGCTTGCACGGGCGCGAGCGCTTTTTGCACTCTCGCGTCGTGGACCGCTGACGCAGACCGAGCTTGCCGAGGAAATGGAAATCGAAACGCCGACGCTGGTGCGGGTGCTCGATGGCATGGAGAAACAGAACCTCATCGAACGCCGCTCCGATGAGAACGACCGCCGCGCCAAACGCATCCACATGACGGCGGAAGGGGAGAAAACCTCCGAGACGGTGCAGGCGATGGCGAAGTCGCTGCGCTCCGAGATTGCCGCCGATATTTCTTCGCAGGAACTGGCCATGGCGCTCGATGTCATGCGCCGGCTTTCGGCCAATCTGCAACATCTGGCGGCGGGGAGGGCGCAATCGTGAGTACCCTGGTGCCGCAAACCGCAGATGAGGCCGCTGCCCGAAATGCTGAGGCGGTCTCCAAACCCGCCGACCTTCCGGAAGAGGCTGTGACGCCGATGAGTGCTTCGGGCGCGGCTGAAACAGTGACAGAGCCTGCCGCCGCCGCACCTCAGCCGGCCGAGCGGCCGCTATGGCTGCGGCTGTGTTTCATCTTCGCGGGCCTGTCGTTCTTCATTACCCAGGGCCTGGGCATGAACCTCGTCATGGCCAATATCTACCAGTTGCAGGGCGAGTTTTCCGCCACCGTGGCCGAGGTCGCCTGGCTCTCCGCCGCCTATATGGCGCCCTATGCCACCTTTTCCATTGCGCTGTTCAAGGTCCGGGCGCAATATGGCCTGCGGCCTTTCGCCGAAGTTTCGATTATCGTGTTTGTCGTCGCTTCCTGTCTCAACCTGTTCGTGACAGACCTGCATTCGGCAATCGTTATCCGTTTTGTCAGCGGCATGGCCGCCGCACCGATCTCGTCGCTCGGCTTTCTTTATATTCTGGAGGCCTTTCCGCCTGCGCGGAAATTCTCGCTCGGTTTCAGCATAGCGCTGACCGGCACGTTGCTGTCGGCGCCGCTCGCGCGCATCGTCTCGCCATCCCTCTTGGAAATCGACGGCTGGAATGCGCTCTATTCCATGGAAGTGGGATTCGCGCTGATCGCTTTCGCCATGATCTATGTGCTGAAAGTCACGCCGCCGCCGCGCGCGAAAGTTATCGAGCGCATGGATATTCTGAGCTATCTTCTGTTTGCAGGTGGTCTCGGCTGTCTGGCGGTCATGCTCACGCTCGGCCGGTTCTACTGGTGGTTCGAAACATGGTGGCTGGGCGTCCTTCTGGCAGCGTCGATCACACTTCTGACCCTCATGGCTTTCATCGAATTGCCGCGCAAGAACCCGCTGCTCGACCTGCGCTGGATTTTCTCGAAAACCAACCTGCACATTATTGCGGTCCTGCTCGTCTACCGCGCGGTTTCCTCCGAGCAATCCTCAACGGCGGTCAGCTTTTACCAGCAGCTCGGCCTGCTGAACGAACAGACGACAACACTTTATGCGCTTGTGCTTTTGGCGACCGTTCTCGGCGGTGCGGCCTGTGCGTGGCTGATGCTCACGAAATACGTCGATACCGCCCACGTGATTGCGCTGGCGCTGATCGCTGCCGGTTCGTTCATGGATAGCCAGTCCAACAATCTGACGCGGCCGGGTGAGATGTATCTCAGCCAGATGATGATCGCCTTTGGCGCGGCCATGTTCCTGCCGCCCGTCATGGCAAAGGGTTTTGCCGCCGCACTGGCCCGGGGTGCGCCCTATCTGGTGAATTTCATCACCATCTTCCTGTTTACCCAGATCACCGGATCGATGCTGATGACCGGCCTGCTCGGCAGTTTCGTGACGCTGCGGGAGAAATTCCACTCCAATATTCTGGTGGAAAATATCCTGCTCACCAATCCGATGGTCGCCCAGCGCGTCTCGCAGCTTTCCGGCGCTTACAGCCATGTCATCACCGATCCGGCATTGCTGAAGGCCGAGGGGCTGTCGCTGCTTGGCCAGCAGGTCAGCAAGGAGGCCTATGTGCTTGCCTATAATGATACGTTCCTGCTGATCTCCGTCGTCTCTGCGCTGGCGCTGGCCGCGCTTTTGATCCACCTTGCATGGCTGCGCATCCGTCCTTTCCTTTTCCGGGAAGAAATCGATGCCGCACCGGCACCACAGTCTTGAACATTCCAAGAGTGACAAAATGCAGAAGAAGTTTTTTACCCCCGTTTCCATTCTCGTGCTGCTCGGCGGTCTCGCCGGCGTGGCGCTGGTGCTTTACGCCTGGCGGCTGCCGCCGTTCCTTTCCACCGTCGAAATGACCGACAACGCCTTCGTGCGTGGTTATGTCACGACGATGAGCCCGCAGGTGAGTGGCTATGTGGTGGACGTGCCGGTGAAGGATTATCAGGAGGTCAGCCAAGGCGCGCTGCTGGCGAAGATCGACGACCGCATCTACCGCCAGAAGCAGGCGCAGGCGGAAGCAACGCTCGATACGCAGAAGGCGGCTCTCGATAATTCCCGCCAGCAGGAAAATGCGGCCAATGCCAATATTCTTTCCAGCCAGGCGGCGGTCGACAGCGCGCAGGCCTCGCTGAAACAGGCGCAGCTCGCATCCGACCGTCAGGATAACCTCATCAAGAGCGGTGCGGGAACCTCCAGCCTTCAGGAAGAGGCCCATGCCGCCCTCGAAAAGGCGCGGGCTTCGCTTTCGCAGGCCAAGGCGGCGCTTGAGGTTTCGCGGCAGGATTTGCAAACCATCATCGTCAACCGCAGCTCGCTGCAGGCGGCCGTCGCCAATGCTGAAGCGGCCGTCGAGCTTGCCAGGATCGACCTTGCCAATACCGAAATCCACGCGCCCGTGGATGGCAGGCTCGGTGAAGTCGGCGTCCGCACCGGCCAATATGTCACCGCCGGAACGCAACTGATGGCCGTCGTGCCGCATGATGTCTGGGTCATCGCCAATTTCAAGGAAACCCAGCTTGCGGGCATGCAGGTCGGCCAGCCGGTGACGATCGCCGTGGATGCGCTGCATCGCCGCAAGCTTACCGGCCATGTGGAACGGTTCTCGCCCGCCACCGGCTCGGAATTCGCCGTCATCAAGCCGGATAACGCGACGGGCAATTTCGTAAAGATCGCCCAGCGCCTCGGCGTGCGCATCGTGATCGATGCGGATCAGCCGCTGGCGGCGGAGCTTTCGCCGGGCATGTCGGTGGTGGTGCATGTGGATAAGAGCAAGGCGCCTGAGGGAGCGGAGACGGCGGAGAAGTAGTAGGAAAGTTTGGTGGCTGCGGCTTCACCCCCCTCTGTCCTGCCGGACATCTCCCCCTCAAGGGGGGAGATCGGCAAGAGGCACTGCCACCACTTCATTCGCAAACGTTGAGATGGGCGAGACCTAATCGCGAGTCGATCTCCCCCCTTGAGGGGGAGATGCCCGGCAGGGCAGAGGGGGGTATTCTTCCGCGAATTCAACCCAACAAAAAACCCCGGATGTTTCCATCCGGGGTTTTCCTTTGACCGTTAAGCCAAATCTTACTCGTCGTCGCCGTCGCGATCGGCTTCCGGATCGAAGAAGTCTTCCGGACGCAGCGCGTCTTCGTCAACGCCGTAGATGGCGTCAGCGGAGGTGAGGCTTTCGCCCTTGGCCTGACGCTCGGCTTCTTCAGCCGAACGGGCAACGTTCAGCTCAACTTGCAGCTCGACTTCGGCATGCAGGTGAAGGGTAACGTTGTGCAGGCCGATGGTCTTGATTGGCGTGTTCAGTTCAACCTGGTTACGGCCGATGTTGAAGCCTTCTGCGCCGAGGATTTCAACGACGTCGCGAGCGGCGACAGAGCCGTAGAGCTGGCCGGTTTCGCCAGCCGAACGGACGACGATGAAGGATTTGCCTTCCAGAGCCTCGGCAACCTTCTGGGCTTCCGACTTGCGCTCGAGGTTACGGGCTTCGAGCGTTGCGCGCTCGGTTTCGAAACGTGCCTTGTTGGCAGCGTTGGCGCGCAGCGCCTTGCCCTGCGGCAGCAGGAAGTTACGGGCGTAGCCGTCGCGAACCTTTACGGTTTCGCCCATCTGGCCGAGCTTGTTGATGCGTTCGAGAAGAATGACGTCCATCTTCTTGATCCTTTCTATGGTTTGGTTTCGTTCGTATTGTCGGTTTTCCGCGTCGGAGTAAGAGAGATCGTGCTGCGCACGTCGCTCAGGCCGAACACGAGAATGATGAACAGCGGAAAGACAAAGACCGCCGAGAGATATGCGAGAATGAGAACCGGCAGCCGCCAGTCCTTGCCGCGGGCGCGCTTGTGCAGCGAGGCGTAACCCGCCATCAGGAAGCCCGCGCCGAAGGTGCCGCAGATGACCGCGCCGACCATGGCCGCGACGCCGCCGAGGAACATGGCGACGATGCCGGCCAGAAAAATGAAGATGGCGTTGCGGTGCATGCGCAGCGCGGAAGCGATATCCTCACGCGGGCGAAGGCCCTTGCCGAAGGAGCCGACCACCCGGGTCGCGAAATAATAGGCCGCAAACAGAAGGATGACCCACAGGCCGCCCTGCACGATCGGCAGCATCAGCACCAGCAGCGATTTCGTCTGGGCGAGCGCCTCGGCATTGGGTTCGAACAGCGGCTCACGGTTCTGCACCGAGGTCATCATGATATCGACCATGCGGGCGACCAGATCGGGGCCATAACCGATCATCCAGCCGAGAATGACGACGGCGATGGAGACCAGAATGCACAGGTGCAGGACGATGCCGGAGAGCGGATACCAGGCGAGAAGATCGTCCGGGCCGCCGAGTTCGGAAGCCGGGCGTGCCAGATTGGCGAGATGCGAAAGCCAGCCCGCCGGGATCAGCGTGAAGATCGCGATGGTCAGCGCAAACAGCGGCGACATGACGAGAGCGCCGATGATGGCCGTGGTGATGATCGCGACGATGGCGGCGCGATTGCCCCATCCCATGCCTGCGATCAGGATCGGCATGGCGGAACCGGCATAGAGCAGGAAGGAAAAGGACGACTGTGCCGTTGCGCCAAGCGTCAAAAACGCGGCGCATATGCCGGCGAGAACGCCGGTGATCAGCACTGTCTGGTTCAACTTTTGCACTTCGCTGTCCTGCTGAAACGAAAGCAGTTAGAGGATCGCTCCCTGGAGCCTCATCCCCAACATGGGTTTTATGGTATCGATCCGCGCCCAACGCGGAAGGATGAATATTTCTCGACCCGCTGATTAAGAGTCAGCTGCTTCGAGGAAAAAGCGAGGCCGCGCCAAGACGCAGCCTCGCTTCAATTCATTACGCTACGACGTAGGGCAGCAGGCCGAGGAAACGGGCGCGCTTGATCGCCTGGGCGAGTTCGCGCTGCTTCTTCTGGGAAACGGCCGTGATGCGGGACGGAACGATCTTGCCGCGCTCGGAAATGTAGCGCTGCAGCAGACGTACGTCCTTGTAGTCGATCTTCGGAGCGTTTGCGCCGGAGAAGGGGCACGTCTTGCGACGGCGGTGGAACGGGCGGCGTGCCTGGGAAGAGGATGCGTCAGCCATTGGTCAAAACTCCTTCTTATGCACGGTCTTCGCGCGGACGGCGCGGACGGTCTTCGCGGTCGCCGAAGCCACCTTCGCGCGGTGCGCGCGGGCCACGATCTTCACGCGGGCCACGGTCCGGACGGTCGCCATCGCGGCGCGGACGGTCGTCACGGTCGCGCTTCTGCATCATCGCGGACGGGCCTTCTTCGTGAGCTTCGACGGCGATGGTCATGTAGCGAAGAACGTCTTCGTTGATGCGCATCTGGCGCTCGACTTCATGGATGGCGGCCGCCGGAGCGTCGATGTCCATGAGAGCGTAGTGAGCCTTGCGGTTCTTCTTGATGCGGTAGGTGAGGGACTTCAGACCCCAGTTCTCGATGCGTCCGACTTTGCCGCCGAACGATTCGATAACGCCCTTGTACTGCTCGACAAGTGCGTCGACCTGCTGGGCAGAAATATCCTGCCGGGCAAGGAAGATGTGTTCGTAAAGAGCCATTTAAGCTTTGCCTTTCTTGCGTTTCGTCCTTCACCCGGCAACGGCGCTAAGCCTCAACGACTGCTCTTGGGTAAGGCGGTAAGGCCTTAAAGCAAGAAAAGCGTTGTTCGAGACGGTCGAGAGCGGAGACACGGGAGGCCGGAAAAACCTTATGGTTCCTGCTGTTCCGTTACCGGAACCAGCCCTCCGTTCAGCCACCAGCCAATTGGACCGGGTGTTGTGAACAGCGCGCTTATACGCAATTTTGCCCGGAATGCAAGGGCAAGCGGTGAAAAAGCGCGCTGTAAAGCCGTCAGATCGCCATTGGATATTGGCGATGGATCGCCGCAATCCCTTTTAGTACCTCTTCCGACAGCGTCACATCCGCAGCCGCAATATCCACCTTCAACTGTTCCATCGTCGTCGCGCCGATGATGGCCGAGGCCATGAAGGGACGTGTCAGGCAGAAGGCGATGGCGAGCTTTGCCGGATCGATTCCATGCTGCGCGGCAAGCTCCAGATAGGCCTTGACTGGCGCTTCCTGGAGCGGCTGCAGGCGGCCACCTAGATCCTTGTTGATGGTTCCGCGCGATCCCGCCGGGCGCGCGCCGTTCTGGTATTTGCCGGTCAGAAGACCGGCCGCCAGCGGCGAATAGGCGAGCAGGCCGACATCCTCGTGATGGGCGACTTCCGCCATGTCGAGATCGAAACTGCGGTAGAGCAGGTTATATTCATTCTGAATGGTGGCGACGCGCGGCAGGCCGTTGGCCTCGGCGATGTCGATATATTTCTGTGTGCCCCAGGCGCTCTCGTTGGAAAGGCCGATGGCGCGGATCTTGCCGGCCTTCACCAGTTCGCCGAGCGTTTCGAGCTTTTCGGTGATTTCGGCGAGCGTGCGCTGCTTTTCCTGGCCGGAGGCGTCGAAGCTCCAGACGCCGCGGAAATGATAGGTGCCGCGATTTGGCCAGTGAATCTGGTAGAGGTCGATATAGTCCGTCTTCAGGCGCTTGAGGCTGGTATCCACCGCCTCGCGGATGGCGGCGGCGTCGATATCGCGGCCGCCGCGAATATAATCGCGTCCTGAGCCAGCGACCTTGGTGGCGAGCACGACCTGATCTCGCTTGCCGGTCTTTTCGAACCATGTGCCGATACAGTCTTCCGTTCGGCCCTGGGTCTCGGCGGAAACGGGGGTGGTGGGGTAAAGTTCTGCCGTATCGAAGAAATTGACGCCGTTTTCGACGGCGTAATCCATCTGCGCATGCGCGTCGGCTTCGGTGTTCTGCGTGCCCCACGTCATCGTGCCGAGGCAGATTTCAGACACGGAAATATCCGTGCGGCCCAATAGTCTCTGTTTCATGGAAATGTCCCGGTGCTTGGCCAGATAGTTTGGAAGGTGGTGTGAAAGTAATGGGGAATTGCCGCAGTGCAAGAAAAAATATGATGAAAGATAAGGGGAAAACAGGACGGCAAAACCCCTGACATGGGCCTGCCATGGGGCTTCAAGCCTTGACTTCGCTGGCGGGAATGTGAATGGAAGTCCGAAAGAATAAAGGCAAGGCCAGACAAGAAGGACGACATCCCATGGGTATTGCATTCACATTTCCCGGACAGGGAAGCCAGGCCGTCGGCATGGGCAAGGAGCTGGCGGATACCTATCCGGAAGCGCGCGCCGTGTTTCAGGAAGTCGACGAGGCGCTCGACCAGAAGCTTTCCGATATCATGTGGAACGGCCCGGAAGAGACGCTGACGCTGACCGCCAACGCGCAGCCGGCGCTTATGGCGGTGTCCATGGCGGTCATGCGGGTTCTCGAAGCGCGCGGCTTCAAACTGTCCGATACGGTTTCTTATGTCGCCGGCCACTCGCTCGGCGAATATTCAGCGCTCTGTGCCGCCGGCACCTTTTCGGTTGCCGATACCGCCCGCCTTCTGCGCATCCGCGGCAACGCCATGCAGGCCGCCGTGCCGGTGGGCGAGGGCGCCATGGCGGCGATCATCGGGCTTGAGCATGACGCTGTTTCGGCAATTTGCGAAGAGGCGGCCATTCTCGGCATCTGCCAGATCGCCAACGACAATGGCGGCGGTCAGCTCGTCATCTCCGGCGGCAAGGTCGCCGTCGAGAAGGCTGCGGCGATCGCTTCCGAAAAGGGCGCCAAGCGCGCCATCATGCTGCCGGTTTCCGCACCCTTCCACTCTGCGCTGATGGCGCCGGCGGCGGAAGCCATGCGCGAGGCGCTGGCGGCCGTCGAAAAGCACAACCCGGTCGTGCCGGTCATCGCCAATGTGCGCGCCGCCCCCGTTTCCGATGCCAATGAGATCGCCGCCCTGCTGGTCGAGCAGGTGACGGGTCAGGTGCGCTGGCGCGAGACGGTGGAATGGTTCGCCGCCAACAATGTCACGCAGCTTTACGAGATCGGCTCCGGCAAGGTGCTGACGGGCCTTGCCCGCCGCATCGACAAGACGGTGAACGGCGTTGCCGTCAACGGTGCCGCCGATATCGACCAGCTTCTTGCCACCCTTATCGGCTGAGACGGATACTCCGGCTGCCGCATTCATCGGGCGCAACTGCGCTGAACATTTTCAGTCCGAAGCTCTAAAGAAGGAATAGGACATGTTTGATCTGACAGGCCGCAAGGCTCTCGTAACCGGCGCGACCGGCGGCATCGGCGAAGAAATCGCCCGTCTTCTGCACAGCCAGGGCGCAACCGTTGGCCTGCACGGCACCCGCGTTGAAAAGCTCGAAGCGCTGGCGGCGGAACTTGGCGAGCGCGTCAAGATTTTCCCGGCCAACCTTGCCGACCGCGCCGAAGTAAAGGCGCTCGGCGAAAAGGCCGAAGCCGAACTGGAAGGCGTGGATATCCTCGTCAACAATGCCGGTATCACCAAGGACGGCCTCTTCGTGCGCATGAGCGACGAGGACTGGGATAACGTCATCGAAGTGAACCTGACGGCGATGTTCCGCCTGACGCGCGAGCTGACGCATCCGATGATGCGCCGCCGTTTCGGCCGCATCATCAACATCACCTCCATCGTCGGCGTTACCGGTAACCCCGGCCAGGCCAACTATTGCGCCTCCAAGGCCGGCATGATCGGTTTTTCGAAGTCGCTGGCCCAGGAAATCGCCACCCGCAACGTCACCGTCAACTGCGTGGCGCCGGGCTTTATCGAAAGCGCGATGACCGGCAAGCTGAACGACAAGCAGAAAGACGCCATCATGGGCGCCATTCCCATGAAACGCATGGGAACCGGTGCTGAGGTCGCCTCGGCCGTTCTTTACCTTGCCTCCAACGAGGCGGGCTACATGACCGGCCAGACCCTGCACGTCAACGGCGGCATGGCGATGATCTGACGGCACTTGTGACCGTCATAAAAGGATTGCGGCGCTGTTTAAGCACCTTCCTGGGTAGCTGGCGCCGCAAGGCCCCGCCGGCTGGTTTTCGGCGAAATTGCCTGTCATACGCTGTGCTTAGCGCGTTTTCAGGCTTTTCGACCGATTGAAACCATGTTAAGCGGGCCAAGACTGTGAACAGTCGTCCCGGAGAGACAGGAAGCCGTTGCGATTTTGCGTGACGATGTCTAGCTTGGACCGGGTTGAACGGGTTTGCCAGCAGTGCCGGATTTGAACGGCGCATGAGGGCTTCTAACAGGGCAGGGTGCCGCAAGGCATTCCCTTCAAAATAAAGGTCGAGGAAACCGACATGAGCGATATCGCAGAACGCGTAAAGAAAATTGTAATTGATCATCTTGGCGTTGACGCCGACAAGGTTGTCGAAGGCGCCAGCTTCATTGACGATCTGGGCGCTGATTCGCTCGACACCGTTGAACTGGTCATGGCTTTCGAAGAAGAATTCGGCGTTGAAATCCCCGACGACGCAGCTGACTCGATCCTGACCGTCGGCGACGCCGTAAAGTTCATCGAGAAGGCCCAGGCCTGATCGACCTTGATGGGGGAGGTGCAATATCCTCCCGTCCTTGGCCCGGCTCGTCCGGGCCAATGTTTTATAGGCAGACGGCAACATGCCCCTGACGGTGCGTGTTCCGGGCAATGCATGGGGTCAAGGGCCGGAAACGGCGCCCACAACCTTCGTGCCGAGATTTGAATACTGCAACATCCGATGAACATCTCCTGATGTCCGGCGTTGCATGAAGACCGATGATTTGGATAAGGGCGGAGCATTGGCGATGAGGCGTGTCGTTATCACCGGTACCGGCATGGTATCTCCTCTTGGATGTGGGACGGAAGTGACCTGGGAGCGGCTGCTGGCCGGCCAGAACGGCGCCCGTCTCGTGACTGAATTCGAAGTCGAAGACCTTCCGGCAAAGATCGCCTGCCGTATTCCCGTGGGCGATGGTTCCAACGGCACCTTCAATGCCGACGACTGGATGGAACCCAAGGAACAGCGCAAGATCGATCCTTTCATCCTGTACGGCATGGCTGCCGCCGACATGGCGCTTGCCGACGCGGACTGGCATCCGGAAACGGACGAGGACCAGATCGCCACCGGCGTTCTGATCGGCTCCGGCATCGGTGGCCTTGAGGGCATTGTCGAGGCGGGCTATACGCTGCGCGACAAGGGCCCGCGGCGCATTTCGCCATTCTTCATTCCCGGCCGCCTGATCAACCTCGTATCCGGCCAGGTTTCCATCCGCCACAAGCTGCGCGGACCGAACCATGCCGTGGTGACGGCCTGCTCGACCGGCGCGCACGCCATTGGCGACGCCGCCCGTCTGATCGCGCTCGGCGATGCCGACGTCATGGTCGCCGGTGGCGCCGAATCGCCGGTCTGCCGCATCGCGCTTGCCGGCTTCGCCGCCTGCAAGGCGCTCTCCACCCAGCACAATGACAATCCGGAAAAGGCCTCGCGCCCCTATGATCGCGACCGTGACGGTTTCGTCATGGGTGAAGGTGCGGGCATCGTCGTTCTGGAAGAGCTGGAACATGCCAAGGCGCGCGGTGCGAAGATTTATGCGGAAGTCGTTGGTTACGGCCTTTCGGGCGATGCCTATCACATCACCGCACCGTCCGAGGACGGTGAAGGCGCCTATCGGTGCATGTCGATGGCGCTGAAGCGTGCAGGTCTCACGCCTGACGATATCGACTACATCAACGCCCATGGCACCTCGACCATGGCCGATACGATCGAGCTTGGCGCGGTCGAGCGGCTTGTCGGCGAATCGGCCTCGAAGATTTCCATGTCTTCCACCAAGTCGGCCACCGGCCATCTTCTCGGTGCGGCAGGCGCTATCGAGGCAATCTTCGCGACGCTTGCGATCCGCGATAACATCGTTCCGCCGACGCTGAACCTCGACAATCCCGATGTGGAGACGAAGATCGATCTCGTGCCGCACAAGGCGCGCAAGCGGCAGGTCGATGTGGCGCTCTCGAACTCCTTCGGCTTCGGCGGCACCAACGCCTCCCTCGTGCTGCGTCGTTACGAAGCATAATTGCGGCGGCGGCTCTGCCGCCGCTGGCGCCCTCCCACCGGGTGCTAACAAAGGACGTTCTTTCCTTTGAAGAACGCATTGCGGCTTGCGAAAGCCATTCCGGTTTTCGCGCCGATATTGTAGTCGTTTATGGGAAGCGTTTGCCGGTTCGGGGTAATTTCCGGCCGCAAGCTGCTTCCTCCATCGGCTTTGTCCGAAACGATGTTCGTGAAGCGGAATAGCAAGGCTTCACGATATCTCTATGTGGTGCAGGAAGACATTCCGAACCTGTTTTTGCCGCATTACCTGCGCAAAAAGCGCTGACAACGCCGAACTGAAAAGGACCGACGGTGAGCGACACGAACCAGAACAGCCAGGGACAATACGGACAGAACGGCGCGGGCGAAGGCAATCGTGGCCCGATCATTCCGAAATCCCCGACGGAAGCCCTGCGGCCGGAAAAAGTGCCGGCTCCGCCCAAGCGCTCCCGCAAGGCCCATGGCCAGCTTGTGATCTTTCTGAATTTTCTGATGACGCTCGCGGTTGCCGTCTGTGTGCTGGCCATTGCCGCTTTCTATTACATGATCGATGCGTTTCAGGAGCCCGGTCCGCTTCAGACGAACACGCATTTCACGGTGCGCAACGGCGCCGGTATTATCGAGATCGCCAATAATCTCGAGCGTAACGAGGTCATCTCCAACGCCCGTGTCTTCCGCCTGATGACCGGCAGCTACCTGCAAAAGGACCAGACGCTGAAGGCCGGCGAATATGAGATCAAGGCCGGCGCATCGATGAAGGACATCATGATGCTGCTGGAGTCCGGCAAGTCGATCCTTTATTCCGTGTCGCTGCCGGAAGGCCTGACCGTGAAGCAGATGTTCGCGCGCCTTGGGGCGGATGAAGTGCTGGATGGCGAATTGCCCTCGGCCCTGCCGCCGGAAGGAAGCCTGCGCCCCGATACCTACCGTTTCACCCGCGGCACCAAGCGCGAAGAAATCATCAACCAGATGAGCGCGGCGCAGGACAAGCTGATCAATATGATCTGGGAACGGCGCGATCCGGACCTTCCGATCAAGACCATCGAGGAATTCGTGACGCTTGCCTCGATTGTCGAGAAGGAAACCGGCAAGGATGATGAGCGCGCCCATGTCGCTTCGGTGTTCTACAACCGTCTGAAGAAGGGCATGCGCCTGCAATCTGACCCGACGATCATCTATGGCCTGTTCGGTGGCGACGGCAAACCGTCGGACCGCCCGATCTATCAATCGGACCTGCAGAAGCAGACGCCGTTCAACACCTATGTCATCAAGGGCCTGCCGCCGTCGCCCATCGCCAATCCGGGCCGGGCGGCGCTTGAGGCCGTGGCCAATCCATGGCGCACGGATGACCTTTATTTCGTTGCCGATGGCACCGGCGGCCATGTGTTTGCAAAGACGCTTGAAGAACATAACGCCAATGTGCGCCGCTGGCGCAAGATAGAGGCCGAAAAGGCGGCCTCCGGCGCCAATCCCGAGGTTGTCGTGGATGGCCAGCCGGGCGGGGCCGAGGCGGAAAAGCCGGCCAACAATTGAAAATCCTGACCGGGCCCTGCGATCCGCACGGGCCCGGTTTTGCACAGCATGACGGGGGGCTTCCAGATATGACATTGCAATCGATGACCGGCTTCGCACGCAGCGAAGGAACCTCCGGCCGTTACCGCTGGGCGTGGGAATTGCGCTCGGTGAACGGCAAGGGGCTCGATGTGCGCCTGCGTCTGCCGACCGGTCTTGAAGCGCTGGAAACGGCCCTGCGCGAAATCGCAGGTGAGCATCTTTCCCGCGGCAATATCCAGGCGGGCCTGACGCTGGCGATTGCGGAAAACCGGCTGGAGGCGGTGATCAACCGCGATGCTCTGGCGGCGGTTCTGGCGCTGAAGAAGGAGCTTGGCGATGTCGTGGAAGACAAGCCGCTGAGCTTCGACACGCTGCTTACGCTGCGCGGGCTCGTCGATTTTCGCGAGGCGGAAGACGATGCGGAAGCGCAGGCCGCACGCAATGGCGATGTTCTTGCCGGCTTCGCCGCCGCCGTCGAGAAGCTGAAGGATATGCGCGAACGGGAAGGGGCGTCGCTGTTTGCCATCCTGTCCGGTCATGTCAACCGGATCGAGCAGCTCGCGGACATCATTGAAGGCGATCCTTCCCGCCAACCGGAACAGATCGCGGCACGGCTCGCCCAGCAGATCGCCCTCATCGGCGACGGCTTGCATGGTCTCGACCGTGACCGGCTGCATGCCGAGGCGGCGCTGCTCGCCACCAAGGCGGATCTGCGCGAAGAGATCGACCGGCTGCACGCCCATGTTCAGGCGTCGCGGGAGCTTTTGGCCAATGGCGGACCGGTAGGACGCAAGCTCGATTTTCTTGCACAGGAATTTAACCGCGAGTCGAATACAATCTGTTCCAAATCGAACGCCAGTGCGGTAACCGCAGCAGGCATAGAGCTGAAAGTGGTGATCGACCAGTTCCGCGAGCAGGTCCAAAATCTGGAGTAGACCCCATGGTCCCGGTGAATAATTCTCCCGTCACGATTGCCCGCAGAGGGTTGATGCTGGTGATTTCTTCGCCATCGGGCGCGGGCAAATCGACGATTGCGCGCAACCTGCTCGACAAGGACAAGAATATCGGCCTGTCCGTCAGCGTCACGACGCGCCCGCGCCGCCAGAGCGAGATTGACGGCATCCACTACCATTTCATTTCCACGCGTGAATTCGAGCGCCTGCGGGATAGCGATGCGCTGCTGGAATGGGCAGAGGTTCACGGCAATTTTTACGGCACGCCGCGTGGGCCGGTGGAAGACGCCATGGCTGCTGGCCGCGACATGCTGTTCGATATCGACTGGCAGGGCGCCGAGCAGCTTCAGGACAAGATGAAGGCGGACGTCGTTTCGATCTTCATCCTGCCGCCGACCATGACCGAACTTCAATCGCGCCTGCATCGCCGCGCCGAAGACACCGAAGAGGTCATCAAGACCCGGCTCCTCAATTCCCGTGCCGAGATCGAACACTGGCGCGACTACGACTATGTCATCCTCAATGACGACCTGCAGGCCGCCTTCGAGGCCGTCGAAGCCATCGTGAAGGCCGAACGCGTCCGCCGCGACCGCCGCCACGGCATGTTCGATTTCGTGCGGGGGTTGCTCGAGGAAGAGCCGAAGCTCTGATGGAAGGCAGCGTCTGGCTACCGGCCCCAAAATCTTGAAATCGAAGCGGTTAGGCGTTATGTATATCCCAATAGGATATACGAGGCTCTGACAATGGCTACGTCAACGGTTTTTATAAGCAATCGCAGTCAAGCTGTAAGGCTACCGAAGGCCGTGGCTTTTCCTGATGACGTGCATAAGGTCGATGTTCTGAAGATCGGTCTTGCGCGTGTTATAGTGCCGCAGGGAAAGCGCTGGGACGACCTTTTTCTGACCGGCCCTCGTGCAACGGATGATTTTCTTTCCGTTCGCGAAGAGCCTGCATTGGATGAGCGCGAGCCCTTCTGATGCTCACATATATGCTCGATACCAATATATGCATCTATGTGATGAAGACTTATCCTCCGGAGCTGCGGGAGAAATTCAACGCCCTGGCAGATCAACTGTGTATTTCGAGCATCACACTTGGCGAGCTTTATTATGGTGCTGAAAAATCAGTCCGGCGTCAGGAAAACATCAACGCCATTGAAAATTTTACCGCGCGTTTGGACGTTCTGCCCTTCGCCGACAAAGGCGCCGCACATTACGGCCAGATCAGGGCCGAACTTGCCAAGGCTGGAACCCCGTGCGGCGTTCATGATATGCAGATTGGTGGTCATGCCCGTAGCGAGGGGCTGATCGTCGTAACCAATAATATGCGCGAGTTTGTCCGGATGCCTGGTTTGCGAGTTGAAAACTGGGTTTAGTCCTCGGCCTCGCCCTGCTCCAAAACGTTCGGCTAACCGATGGAAGAGGCTGCTGTTCTCTGGGCGATAGGTTCATTTGCCGCCCATTGGCGAGATAGCCGCTCGTCTGCGGAATCTTCAGCCCAGCCGTGGCCTGTCTCAACTGTCTGCAGAACAACATCCGCACCGGCCGATGCCAGTTGGTTGGCCAAATGCGGCGCGTCGGTGGGGTGACGCCTTTCGTCGTAGGCGCCGGCGAGCAGGAGTATGGGGTATCCTGAGAGGTTTGGGAGAGCCTGATCCGTTCTTGGAGAAAGCGGGCGAAGCAGAATGGCTCCCCTCGACAAATTCCGATTCAAGCATATGGTTTCAGTCGCTATGATCGCGCCGTTCGAATATCCAACGACAAGGGGTCTCTGCCCGGTCTCATGAAATACAAAGTCGATGAACTGGCAGAGGCTGGTCGCTCGATGTTTGAGGTCGTCAATATCAAGCTTTCTGTCGGGCTTTCGGCGGAAAAACGCGAATCCATTTTCCCAGGGAACGGCGCCTCTCGGCGCGTATAAGACACCGTTAGGAAAGACGGAACGGCCAAAAGAAATGAGGTCGTCTTCCGTTCGTCCCGATCCATGCAGCAAGACAACCGCGCAGTCGGGCGTTTCAGCGGGAATGTCGAGCTTGTAATGAAAACCGGCACTCTCCACGCACTTCTTCCTTTATTCGCAGCCTCCACGAACGCGTGTCCCGCTACTCGGAATGGCACATTCCACGACGGATTTACAGGCAGTTCGCCAAAGTGACGAATTCCTCCACCGACAGCGTTTCCGCTCGCCGTGTGGGGTCGATCCCCGCTCTTTCCAGAAGCGTTTCGCCGCCAAGGCTTTTCACGCTCTGGCGCAGCATCTTGCGGCGCTGGCCGAAGGCGGCTTCCGTCACCTTTTCAAGCTTGGCGACATCGCAAGGCAGCGGCTTGTCCTTCGGCAGCAGGTGCACGACCGTGGAGGTTACCTTCGGCGGCGGGCTGAAGGCCTGTGGCGGAACGTCGAAGGCCATTTCGGAAACCGTGCGCCAGCCGGCGAGAACCCCGAGCCGGCCATAATGGTTATCGCCTTCTTCGGCCACGATGCGCTGGCCGACTTCCTTCTGGAACATCAGCGTCATGGAGAGCCAGAAGGGCGGCCATTGTTTCGGCAGCAGCCAGTTGACCAGCAATTGCGTGCCGACATTGTAGGGCAGGTTGGCGATGATCCGCACCGGTTCGCCGGCGGGAACCAGAGCCTCGAAATCGGTTTTGAGGGCGTCGCCCTCGATGACCTCGAGCCGTCCGGGATAATGGGCTTCGATTTCCGCCAGCACCGGCAGGCAGCGGCTGTCGCGTTCGACGGCGATGACCTTTTTTGCCCCGAGCGACAGAATGGCGCGGGTGAGGCCGCCGGGACCGGGGCCGACCTCTATCACCGTCACGCCGTCTAGCGGCCCTGCTGTCCTTGCGATCTTCTGGGTGAGGTTGAGGTCGAACAGGAAGTTCTGGCCGAGCGACTTCTTCGCGTCGAGCCCGTGGCGCTGGATGACATCGCGCAGCGGCGGCAGTCCGTCGATGGCCGCCATTATGCGTTGGCCCGGCTGCGGAGGGAAATCTCCGCCGCCATCTTCAGCGCCGCCACGAGGCTCGCCTCATTGGCTATGCCCTGGCCGGCAATGCCGAAGGCGGTGCCATGGTCGGGCGAGGTGCGGATGAAGGGCAGGCCGAGCGTGACATTGACGGAATCGTCGAAGCCGAGCGCCTTGGCCGGAATCAGCGCCTGATCGTGATACATGCACACCGCCACGTCATATCGCTTGCGGGCGGCATCGTGGAACATGGTGTCGGCGGGCAGGGGGCCGAAGGCATCGATCCCGTCCTTCCGCAACCGCATGGTCGCCGGGTGAACGATATCACGATCCTCAGTGCCGAGTGCGCCATCTTCACCCGCATGCGGGTTGAGGCCGGCAACCGCCAGACGCGGCGCCTCGATGCCGAATTTCTGCCGGAGATCGGCATCGATGATCCGGCAGGTCGTGACGATCAACTCTTCGGTGAGAGCGGCCGGCACGTCTTTCACGGGGATATGGATCGTCACCGGGACGACACGGACCTTGGGGCCGGCAATCATCATCACCGGGATGATGTGCTCGCCGGTCTGGCGCAGGGCAAGATCGGCGAGAAACTCCGTATGGCCGGGGAAGCCGAAACCCGCGTCGTATAGCACCGATTTCGCGATCGGATTGGTGACGACGGCCGCAGCCTTGCCCTCGACCGTGAGGGAAACGGCGGTCTCGATGGCCTTGATCGTCGCGTGCGCCGCTCCGACATGCGGCTGACCCGCCTGCACTTCGAAGCCGACAGGAAGGGGGAGGATGGGGAACGCCTGTTCGAACAGGCCGACGGCGCTTTCCGCATCACAGGTCTCGATATTGACCGGCACGCCGATCAGCGCCGCGCGGCTCGCCACCACATCGGGATCGCCGATGAAGATGAAGGGCGGCACGCCGTTCTCCCGGCGCTTAGCCCAGGCGGTGATGGCGATGTCGGGGCCGATACCGGCTGGATCTCCCTGTGTCAGGGCAAGCGGCAGGGATGCATATGTCACGGAAAGACCCGGCTCTCGTATCAATATCAGGTGTTGACGATCTGCGCCTTCTTGCGCAGCTCATCCATATATTTCTTTTCGTTCGGGTTTTCGCCGTCCTTGGCCTTCATCAGGTCTTCGGACTTGAACACCATTTCCGCTGCATAATCGTCGGAAACCTGGCGCTGCTTGCAAATGGCCAGATATTCGACGCCCTTTTCGGTGACGCGGGTGCCGGTGGTGCCGCCTTCCTTGGTCTTCTCCACCAGCGCCTTCCAGTCTTCCGGCAGCTCCGGCGCCAGAATGCGGCCAAGGTCCTTGATCGCCACATCACGCATGGTCGCGGCGAAGCTCATGGCCTGGTCGCAGCCGGGATAACGCTTGCGCGAGGCCTCAGCCTCGGCCTTGCGCTTGCCGGTAATGGCGTTGCGTTTCGATTCCGGGATGACGAAGATGACCTGCTGCAGGAAATATTCCGTGGTGACGGGCTTGTCGCCGCGTTCCTTCAGTCGGGTAACGAGATCCTGCGTCGACATCTTGCCGCGTGCGCCATAACGGGCGTTGACAAGGCGCGGCCAGCTCATCTGAACGGCGATGAAGGCCTTGAAATGATCGGCGCCGACACCCGCCTGCGCAAGCACCTTCGTCAATTGCTGCGGGGTCATCTTGTTGTTGCCGGCAAAGCGTGCGAAGGCCGCATCGACATCGTCGGTGCTGACCGACATCTTAACGCGGCCGATTTCCTCGCGCTTCAGCGCCTCGTCGACAAGCTGCTCACGCGCCTTTTCATTGAGATTACCGGACTGGCGCTGCAGCTTGAGGAAGGCGACGCGCTTGGCAATATCGTCATTGGTGATGGGTGTCTTGTTGACGACGATCTTGACGGTGCTATCGGCGAAGGCCTGGCCGGCATAGGGCACAACGGCCATGGGAACGGCGAATATCGCAAAGGCGAAAGCAGCGCCACGCAAAGCCGTCTTTCCGAAATTCATCATATCCTTCTCCCTTTCGTCGGGCAGGGTCCTGTTGCCCTGTCCCGCCAATCTGTTTTGCCTGATGAGGGGAATATTGAATTGTCCCGCTTTTCAGACCTGCAACTGTGCATCCGCACCGCGAATTTGCCACGTATATATCATCGCGATCCGCAAGACGGCAATGTGTCGGTTTGTTGAAAGAAAACCCGATAGGTTCCATGCGCGGCCGGACATTGGCGTGTTGTTGCGGCGAAACCGTGGCTTTACTGGCCAAATGGTAAAAAGGCAGGTCACGATGCTGCGTAACCTGCCTCTAAACTCAGTAGTTGTTTG
The DNA here is from genome assembly GCF_027871605.1 of Agrobacterium sp. CFBP 3001. Lineage (NCBI taxonomy): Bacteria > Pseudomonadati > Pseudomonadota > Alphaproteobacteria > Hyphomicrobiales > Rhizobiaceae > Agrobacterium > Agrobacterium sp. CFBP 3001. Next base: position 212,085 of record NZ_JAQAHD010000005.1, on the reverse strand, counting down.
GCTTCCAGCCAATATCCATATCGTTCCAGTCCTCATTGGCTGAACCGACGCTGATATCGCCGAGCGTACGGAAGGCCAGACGGGCATTGATTGACCAGTCATTGGCGGCCTGACGGCTGGAATTGATATTGCCTTCGTCGGAATAGCTGACCGTCAGGATCGTGCACTCATCCTGATAGGCAATGCCGATGCGGCGTTCGGCGGCAAACTTCCCGTTGAGATCGTAATTGATCGAACCGAACAGCGACCAGTTGTCGTCCATGCGCAGCGAACCGGACGCCTGGATGATATCGCGGTCTTCGTTATAGCCGTATTTCGGCTGCGCCTTGACCTGCGTATAGCTGAGCTTGCCGGTAAGGCGACGGTCCGAATAGCTGATACCGGTTTCCGAGCGGTTGATGTCGAAATCGTCCTTGTCGAGACGCAGGCTCGACGACAGCGAAAGTCCGATCGGCGCATCGAAAGCGGCCATGGCGACGTAATCCGAACGGTCGGATTCGAGGCCCGAATTGGCGCCTGCATTGACGAGATCGTAGGAGGCGAAGGAATTGTCGCCCGCCAGATGGAAGGACTGGCCGGCAATGGCGCGAACGCCGTAGCCATTGTCGAACGTACCGTTATAGCGGAAGCCGATATTGGCGCGCGTGCCGCCTTCGATCCGGTCGAAACCGGAGAATTTGTCGCGTTCGAACAGGTTGGTCGCGTCGAAGACGAATGCCTGTGCATCCTCGTTCGGAAGGCGGCCGGCATATTGTTCGTTCGGGCGCACGAAAATCTGTGCGATTGGCTCAATCACGTGGCTGCTGTTGAGCGCGGTGAACAGCCAGGGGTAACGCACTTCCAGACCGCCGGTGACCATGCCGCGGAAAGCCGCGCCGTCATGCATCATGCCCTCATAGGCATAGGAGGTCCCACCCGAGGTGAAGGTCGCAGGAGACATGTCCGTCCAGAGCGCGTCGCCGCGCGCGGCAAGGATCGGCGTGATCTGCAGGCCGCTGTCCATCGTGAAGGTGCGCTTCCACTCGGCTTCGGTGGAAAGGCGCGTATAGTCACCCTCAAGCCCGCTGAAACGCGGATAACCGCCGAGCGCGTAAGCATCCTGCCGCAGGCGCGTGATGCTCGTCAGGTTGGTGGTCAGCGAAAGTTCGCCGCCATAAACCGGATCCGGCACGAAATAACGATAGTCGACAACCGGGTGGACGATTGCCTGTTTGCGTTCCTTGGCTTCGGTATTGTCCGTATCCTGAACGTTGAAATAATAACCGCGGGCTTCGAAGCTGTTACGCTCGCTCGCACCGTTCAGATAAATCTGGTTGGTCTGAACGTCGTTTTTATAACCCTTCAGCCCATAGGTGCGCGAAAAGTTATTGTCGGTCTGCACCATGGCATCCCAGCCGAACGCCCAGCGCGGGTTGATCGAGAAATCACCCTTGCTTGCGATCATGCCGCGATTGTCGTTGAGGGCGTCGCTGGTGCCGGCCGTGAAGGTTTCGGACTTCTGCTGGCTGATGCCCGCGATCGTGACCGTGTGCATGCCGGTTTCGAAGCGCTGGCGCAGTTCCGCCTGCAGCAGCAGACCCTGCGTCGTGTAATAGGTCGGCGTGACGGTCACGTCCGAGGTGTCGGACAGAACGTGGAAATAGGGGACGCCGATACCGAAACCGAGATTGTCGGTAATGCTCATCTGCGGGAACAGGAAGCCGGATTTACGCTTCACCGTATTGTCCGGAACCGTGAGGAACGGCAGATAGGCGATCGAATGGCCGAAAAGCTGCAGGCGGGCCTTTTCCAAGCGCACCGTATGGGTCTTGCCGTCCTGAACGACGCGCTCGGCCTTGACCTGCCACAGCGGCGCCTTTTCGGGCCGCTCGGCGCAGGGCAGACACGCGGTGTAGACACCGTTGTTGAGCACCATCAGGTCGCCTTCGAGACGCTCGGCGCTTTCACCGGCAATACGGGTATTGTCCGTGGTCTCGACGCGCAGCGCATTGACGAAGCCCTGACCGAAATCGTCGGTCACGTCCATCTCGTCGGCATAGATCTTGTTGCCGCCCGGCTCGATCAGCTCGATGTTGCCATGAGCGATCACGCGGCCGGTCTGCTGGTTATATTCCACTTGCTGGGCCACCATGCGGTAGCCCGAATATTTCATGCGAACCACGCCCTTCGCGATCACACGCTGGGAATCGCGATTATAGGTCAGTTCATTTGCTGTAAGCAGGAGTTTCGAATCGTCTTGGCTTGCCGACGCAAGCAAACCATCCTGGCCGATAGCGACCGGGCTGGATGCCAAATACGCGCACACAGCGGCACCTGTCAGAAGGGCCGTCCAAAGCCGCCTGATATTCCCGCGGTCATATACCGCCACTAGCCGTCCTCCTGATGAAGCAGAATGGTTGCCCCCAAAGCCAACGCCACGATGACTGGAACCCAGACCGCGACGGTGGGAGGGACAACGCCACCACTCCCGAATGCCCTTACGAGCACGGTTACTACATAAAGCACGAAGCCGGAAACGATTCCACCCAGAATCACGGAGCGCGATTGGGCGAAGCGGCTGAACTTTAATGAAACGGTCGCGGCGATCAAGGTCATCGCGACCAGAAGCAGGGGCGTCGATAGCAGGAAATGATACTGCGTCTCAAGCGCCTTCGAAGATAGTCCAAAGGACTTTGCAACTTCGATCTTGTGAGAAAGGTCAAAGAAAGCAACGGTTTCCGTCTGCGTCATGCGCTCCTGGACGAATTCCCGTCTCAGATTGGTACTGATCCGCGTGCTTTCTTGCCGAACTGGCACATGCCCGGCGCGCGTTTCCGAAACGCCGTTAAGAAGCCAGTAACCATCTTCCAATTTAGCCGACTTCGCATCCTTACGGGAGACGATGTTTCCGTCCTTGTCGATGTCGATCAGAACCACGTCGAGAAGCAGCGTTCCATTGTCCTCGAAGCTCTTGGCGCCGATGATTGTATCCTGGCCCCCGCTTGCCTGGCGCATCCACGGAATGATCTCCTGCTGGCGGCCGCCGCCCGCTTCGTTGCGCAGGCCGGCTTCCATCGCCAGCGATTTGTTCTGGCCCCATGCCGCGATGGGGTTGAGGATAGTGACCGACAGGATGCCGATGAAAACCGCGCCGAGCACGAAGGGAAGGATGAACTGCCAGGCGGAAATGCCGGCGGCGCGCGTCACCACCAGTTCGTAACGCCGGTTGAGCGAGATCAGCGTCGTCATGCCGACGAAAAGCGCGATGAAGGGCACGGTCTGTTGCAGGATCAGCGGAAGGCGAAGCGCCGTCAGGCCAAGGGCGGCCGGAACGGAATAGCCGGGCAGGCCCGACATGCGCCGTGCCGTTTCGCTGAAGTCGGCGAGGTAAATGATCGAGGATACACCGAGCAGGAACCAGATGGCGGTGATCAGATATCGCTTCAGGAAATACCGGGAGAGCGTGTTGAAAATCATGCGTTGCCGCTCCCAGAGCTTTTCGCCATCCGGCTGGAGAAGAGACGGCGCAGACGACCCATCGCATCGGCGATGATTTTCGGCATTTTCGGCTTGCGACCGGTCAGCAGAATGAAGGCGGCGGCCCCGCCGCTAAGGCCCGGAACGGCATAGACCAGCGGAATGAAGGCCGCGCTCTGCTTGATCTGATTGGTGACGTAAAAACCAAGCCATCGCAGCATGAAGGCCGTCACCAGTGCGGCGACCATCGGATGCAGGCGCGCTTCGCGGTGCGAACGGGCATCGGCGGCGATGACCAGCGAAATCAGCGCGAAGGAGAAGGCGAACATCCAGTCCGACAGGCGCTTGTGCAGCTCGCTGCGGAAGGCTTCCGGTGAGCGCTTGTAGCTCGCATTGTTCTCGTCGGGCGAGAGAAGGAAACCGAGGCTGGCATCGCCCGGAGAGAGCGACGGCTCGGAATCCTGCTTTTCCGACATGGTCGAAAGGTCGAAGGCATAGGACAGGAACTTGACGATCGAGACCTTGCCGTCCGGCGTCTTCTGCTGCACTTCGCCGTCGCGCATGGTCAGCGACGTGCCGCTTTCATCGATCATGCCTTCCTTGGCATAATAGATGAGGTCGAAATTCGGATCGCGGCGGTCGGCGACGAACAGGCCCTTGAGGATACGGCCTTGCCGCTGGGCGATCTGCACGTAAAGACCGTCCTGAATGGTACGGAAAGTCTTTTCTTCGATCACCGAGGACAGAAGGTCGGCATAGGCGGCGGCCACCATCTGCCGGGCGGAGCTGCGGGCGGGCGGCTCGATGAAATTGGTGATGGTGAAGGAAAGCGCGCTCAGAATGGCGGCCAGAATGAGAACCGGGCGATACATGATCGAACGGGGCGATCCGGCTGCATCGATGATGGCAAGCTCGGAATCGTTGTTCATCGTCGTGAAGATCTGGGTGATGCCGATCACCAGCGCGAAAGGCAGGACGACCGGGATCAGCGTCGGCAGGATCATCGTCGCGAGCGCCATGAAGGAACCCATCGACTGGCCGGTATCGGTGACGAGATTGATTCTCTGGAGAACCTGGATGGTCCAGATGATGGCCAGCACCGGCAGCAGCGCGACCAGAAACATCTGCGTTGTCCGCCGCAGGATATAGTTCTCGAGAAGCTTCATACGGCCCTGTTCGACATTGTTTTTCCGTGCGATCGCTCGCCGAGTTTCCGCCTATCTAATCGCATCGTTTGCAATTGGCTATTCCGGCGTGCTCACAAATATGTTTTGCGCGATGATTTTTCCATCGCCTGTGTCTTTTTGTGGAACAAGCTGTCGGTTTCATGACGCGATTTCGCATTCCACAAAAATGCCTTTCCTTTAACGACTGTAGGCCTTTAAAGAATGCGGGGTTGCGCCCGGGGCCGAAAAGGCCATGATCATGCGCATCGTGCAAGTCGTAGAAGAAGAGCAGGAAAACATGTCCGCCAAATTCGATATTTCTTTCGCCAATTCCGCCGCGCTTGAAAACGCGCTCGCCGTTGTGCTGCAGGCCTCGGGTGAGGCGCAGGCCGTCGCCGGCGCCTCCGAGGCCGATCCGGGCGGTGTGATCGAAAGGGCGGCGAAGATTTCGGGCTTTTCCGCAAAATCCATGACGACGCTCGACGTGATCGCGCCGCAGGGTTCCGCCGCCGACAGGCTGCTCGTCATCGGCCTCGGCAAGCCGTCGAAACTGGTCGCCCATGACTGGCTGCGCGCCGGCGGCACCGCCGCCGCCAGTTTCAAGAAAGCGGACAGGGTCGTCATCTATCTCGATGCGCCGGGCGTAGAGGTCGGTGCGCAGGCGGCTGCGGATTTCGCGCTTGGCCTGCTGCTGCGCGCCTATAGCTTCGATGCTTACAAGACCAAGAAAAAGTCCGACGAAGAGAAGACGCCGAAGAAGGTGGAGATCGTCATCGTCACGGCCGCCCATCAGGAAGCGGAAAAGGCTTTTGCCGTCTCCGAGGCCGTTGCGGGCGGTGTTACCCTGGCGCGCGATCTCGTCAACCTGCCGCCGAACGCTCTCGGCCCCGTCGAATTTGCCGAGAAGGCGGAGGAGCTGCGCAAGCTCGGCGTCGAGGTGGAAGTCCTCGGCGAGAAGGAGCTGAAGAAGCTCGGCATGAATGCGCTTCTCGGTGTGGCGCAGGGATCGGCGCGCCCGCCCAGACTCGCGGTGATGCAGTGGAACGGGGGCAACAAGAAGGATGAGCCGATTGCCTTCGTCGGCAAGGGTGTCGTTTTCGATACCGGCGGCATTTCGCTGAAGCCCGGCCTCAATATGGAGGATATGAAAGGCGACATGGGCGGGGCCGCCGCCGTCACCGGCCTGATGCATGCGCTGGCCGCCCGCAAGGCCAAGGCGAATGTGATCGGCGTCATCGGCCTCGTGGAAAACATGCCTGACGGCAATGCCCAGCGTCCGGGCGATATCGTCACCTCCATGTCCGGCCAGACCATCGAGATCATTAATACCGATGCCGAAGGCCGGCTGGTTCTGGCCGACGCGCTCTGGTACACCAAGGATCGCTTCAACCCGAAATTCATGGTGAACCTTGCCACGCTGACGGGCGCGATCACGGTGGCGCTCGGCAATCTTCAGGCCGGTCTTTTCTCCAATGACGACGAGCTTGCAGCGCGCCTCACGCAGGCGGGCGATGTGACGGCCGAAAAACTGTGGCGCATGCCGCTCGGCAAGGATTACGACAAGATCATCGATTCCAAATTCGCCGACATGAAGAACAGCTCGGGCCGTCTGGCGGGTTCCGTCACCGCTGCGCAGTTCCTCAAGCGTTTCGTGGGCGAAACCTCCTGGGCGCATCTCGATATCGCCGGCACCGCCATGGGGTCGCCGCTGACCGAGATCAACCAGTCATGGGGATCGGGCTACGGCGTCAGGCTGCTGAACGAACTCGTTCGCGCCCATTACGAAGATTGAAGCGAGCGGAGCGGCACGTCTGCGGATGACTGAAATTCTGTTTTACCATCTGACGGAATCGAAGCTGGAGGATGCGTTGCCGCCCTTGCTTGAGAAATCGCTGGAACGCGGCTGGAAAGTCGCGATCCAGACGGTGGGCGAAGAGCGTCGTGATTTCCTCGATACGCATCTGTGGACCTTTCGTGACGACAGTTTCCTGCCGCACGCCACCGATACTTCGCCCGCACCGCAAAACCAGCCGATTCTCCTGACGGCGTCCGACGAGAACGCCAACGCGGCAAGTGTCCGCTTTCTCGTCGATGGCGCCGAGCCGCCGGCGGTTGAGGCCTATGAACGTATCGTGTTCATGTTCGACGGATATGATGCTTACCAGCTCGAGATGGCGCGGAATCACTGGAAAAGACTGAAAACAGAGGGACATTCCCTGACCTACTGGCAGCAGTCACCTGAAGGCCGCTGGCAGAAGAAGGCCTGATCGCACCGCCGATTGTGCATCCCGACGATTGGTTCCATACGCAAACAGACCGGCAAAAATTCGCACGTGGCGTCAATTGCGGGTTTTTGCATTATGCGCTCGAAGGAATCCTGCGGGAATGGGCTTTCGCTTCGAGCGAGGCGGCTGGTTTGACCTGCTCTGCCTCGGGCGGCTTCCTGTGACGCAACAGCAGAAGGACATGAGTATGGGACAGGCGATATCGCGACCGGAGGGAGAAACCGAGCGCCTGGTCGCGGTGCGGTCGATCATGTCTTTCAAGAATGCCGAGATGCCGGAGCTGAGAGTGCTGTCGCAACTGGGGCAGGGGGTTTTTGGCGTGGCGCGTGCGGCGGTCAGTATTATCGATGAGGATTGGCTTCATATCGCCGAGCAGGCGGGAATGCAGCTGTCGGAATGCCCGCGCGATCTGTCGATCTGCAACCGCGTCATCGCCAAGCAGGATGTGGTGGTGATTCCCGATCTCACCGAGCATCCGCATTTCCGCTTCATGCCCTATGTGAAAGAGGGGCCGGAGCTGCGTTCCTATGCGGGTGCGCCGATCGAACTTGAGCCTGGTCTTGTTGTTGGCGCCTTTTGCCTGGTCGATACGGTGCCGAGAAATTTTTCCCGCATCGAAATCGAAAATCTCAGACATTTCGCGTTGCTGGCGGCTGCATTGCTGCGGCTTCAGAAAGCCAATTTCACCATGAGTCTGGCCGAACGCGAATTGCGCGATGCGGCGATGACCGATCCGCTGACCGGGTTTTACAATCGCAAGGCGCTGGAGGCGATTGTCGACGGCCAGCTCGGCGCGGCCCTGCGTGCAAACGAGGCCTTCGGTGTGCTCTATCTTGATCTGGACGGTTTCAAGACCATCAACGACACGTTCGGCCATCCTGCCGGTGACCGCGTTCTGACCGCTGCCGCCGGACGTATCCGCAAGGCAATCCGCAAGGAGGATATCGTCGTGCGCATGGGCGGCGATGAATTCGCGATTTTTATACCGCGGCCCCGCAGCCCAGATGTCATGAGCGGAATGGCGGACCGGCTTCTGGCCGCTTTCCGAAACCCCTTCGACGTGGACGGGCAGGACGTGGACGCCCGTCTCAGCATTGGCGGCGCGCTTGCTCCGCAGGCGGGTGCCGACCGGGCAACGCTGCTATCCAGCGTCGACGAAGCGTTGTATCAGGCCAAAAAATCAGGGCGCGACCGTTTCGTCAGCCGCGCCCTTTGAGGCATTGTCTTTCGGGAAGCGTTTCGGCTTCTCAGTCGTAGAAGGAATCCACGAATTTGTGGCGGCCGAGCAGGAAGGCGTCGGCCACGTGGGTCAGCGGCGCGAGATCGACATCGGAACGGCCAGCCTTGATGATTTCCGAGAAACGCTCGTAAAGGGCAGGATATTCCCGCTCCGGCTGGGAGAGTTTTTCTTCGCCATTGATGGCAAGCTTTGCGCCGCCTTCAGAAAGCACCATCCGTCCCGCTGCCGTCTCGGCAACGATATCCCAGCTCTGCTTGCCGGTCTGGCGCCAGTCGAATTCGGCATGGACGGGCGTTTTCGCCACATCGGAAAAATGCAGGTCGGCAGCGATCGGGGCGTCGCGGTTTTCCGGGAACTCAAGCGTCGCCTTGGTCAGGAACAGCGCGCGCGGCAGGATATGGGTGATGATCGAAAGCGCGTTAATGCCGGGATCGAACACGCCGAGACCGCCAGCCTGCCAGATCCAGGCCTGGTTCGGATGCCAGTGGCGCACATCTTCTTTCCAGATGACATGCACGCTCTCGATTTTGGTGGAAGCCAGAAACGCCTTCGCAGCCTCGACCGCCGGGGCATAACGCGAATGCCAGCTTGCAAAGAGCGAAAGGCCCTTCGAATCCGCCAGCCGGACGAGATCCTGCACTTCCGAAAGGGTGGCGCCCGGCGGCTTTTCGAGGAAAACGTGCTTGCCCGCATTCAGCGCCGCGTAGGCCGCCTCGTAACGATATTGCGGCGGCATGCACAGCGATACCGCGTCGATAGCAGGCACAGCCTCCAGCATGGCCTCGATGGTGCCATAGGAAGCGACGCCGTCCACGGTGCCGTGGCGGCTTGCGGTGCAGATCAATTCAAAATCCGGATTGCCTGCAATGGCGGGAAGATGCTGGTCGCGAACGATTTTGCCGACGCCGACGATGGCAAGCTTTGTGGCTGACATGAAGTGGAACCCGTGTGTGAGTGCTGTCTGAGATAAAGTGTGATTTTTACAGGTTTTTAGCAGAAACGCCCGAAGGAGCAAGGCGATCGTTTCGGCGCGAATGGTCTTTCCAGAAAGCGCGACGTCTCGACAGTATCCGACAGTGACTTCGCATTTCCACGCGACCTGAAATATATAAATTAATATTGAATTTTTATTGGAATTTTTCCATTTTTCGGCTGTTGAAATGCAGATTTTGATGTATATCTTGGTATTGATATAATTTATTTATTCTAATATAGTTATTTCAAAGATCGGATTGTGGTGGTTTTGTTTAAATCTGACCGATTGTCTGGCTTCGTTCAGAAAGTCAACGAAAGCAACCACCAATTCAATACATATGGGCTGATTTTCGGCGTCGTCCTCTACAATCTCTACATATTGGTAGATCTCAGTCTGGTGCCCGAGATCATCTGGCTTGATCTGGTCGTCCGCCTGATTATTGTAACGCCGATTTTATTTCTTTATTTTCCGGTGCGATATTATGCGATCGGGCTGCGGCCGGATGCGGTCGCCCATGAGGTGCTTCACGGGCTGGGCTGCATGTTGGTCGTCGCATCGATCATGTTCATCTATGCCAATGCTCGGACGTCATCCGCGAGCGAATATTACATCGGTATCGTCACCGTCGTCATTTACATGAATACGATCCATCGCAAACCGTTTCCCCTCGCGGTCATGGGTACGGTCGGGTGCATGGTGGTATTCATTGTCGGCATGCGGTATGTCACGGTGACGAGCGAGGTCGCCAAGTTGCCCGCGATCATGTGTTCCGTTGGCATCAGCGCGGTTTCGCTGTTTGCGGCCTATCGTATCGAGCAGGTGGAGCGGCGTGATTATCTGGCGTCGCTGCGCGAAAAAATGTTGTTGCAACAAATTCAAAGCGCAAACCGGGAACTTCAGCAGCTCTCCAATACCGATCAGCTCACCGGTATCCGCAATCGCCGCAGCTTCGACGAGGCGGCGAGCGAGACTTCTGCCGGCAGCGGCAGGCCGCGGGCTCTCATCCTTCTCGATGTCGACTATTTCAAAAACTATAATGATTCCGAAGGCCATATTGCCGGCGATGACTGCCTGCGCAGGATCGCCGGACGTCTTCGCAGCGCCCTGCGCAGGGACGATGGCGACAGAAGTTTCGTCGCGCGTTACGGGGGCGAGGAATTCGTCGTCCTGCTCGACGATTGCGTCACTTCCGCTGCACTGGCGATAGGGGAAAGACTGAGATTGGCTGTGATCGACGAGGCAATACCCCATCTTAACCGCCCCGACGGGCGGGAAATCGTCACCGTCAGCCTCGGGATCGCAGTCTCCGGCGACGGCGGGGAAGTTATCTACGACATGGTCAACCGGGCCGATACCGCGCTTTACGAGGCCAAGCGCCATGGAAGAGACCGGCTGGTGTTGGCCTCCGGCCCTACGGAAGCGATTGCCGGTCCAACAGGACCTTATGACGCCGAAGCCGCAATGTCGGCATAGGCGGCTCAAGGCTGGGCGATGTTTGATAAGTCCTGCATGGAGCGGGAGTTGTGAAGTCCATGAACCGGAATTCCGGTGCCGCAACACATGACGACAGGTAATGCAGATGATGGAATTGATCGCCGCACAAGCGGCAGCATCCGCTGCCGAACTTCCCTTCCTCCTGCTTCAGGCGGCAGCCGTTGTCGGCATGGTGTCCGTGCTGATTCTCCTCCGACGAAACATCGCCCTCGAGGATCCCCGCTATAAGGTCTATTATGGCATCGTGTTCGGCGTGGCGGGGTTTCTGCTCGCGATGCTGGTTTCCGAATTCATCAAACTTCCCTCCAAGCCCTATATCCGCACGGAATTGCTGTTTCTTGCCGGGGTGCTGGGCTCATGGCAGGGCGGGTTGATCACCCTGGTTTTCGTGGCGGTCGGGCGATATGTCTTTGGCGGTCCCGCGCTGTTTCTTGCGGCCTTGCAGGACATGGTCGTCATTTCGGCCTGCGGCATCGCCATGTATGGCTGGATGCGCAACCGGCGCCTCGCCGATATCGGAAATCGGGATATTCTTATCGTCTGTGCGGCCAGATTCATGACCGCACTGCTGGCCATCACAATTTCGTTCGCCCTGGGTTTAATCGATCACGCACTGTTCGTAAGCGCACTCGGTCGCCGGACAATAGGCGCCGCCTCCATTGGTTTGCCGATGATCGTGTGCCTGTTCATCCTCTTGCGCAGCGAAGCGCGGGCCCGGGAAGAGGCAAGGAAACGAGAGGAGGCAGCAAGAACGGATTCGTTGACCGGTCTACCCAACACGCGGGCGCTTAAGGACCATATGGAAAAAGTCATGCGGCCGGAACCGGCGGTTCCCCACGCCCTTGTTCTGATCGAGATCGTCAATATAGCCGATGTCGCCGCCTGCGAGGGAGAAGACTGGAGCGATCTTTTCTGGCCCCGGCTTGCGCGGGAGATCTGCGACGGGGACTACGGCGTCCTTTGCGACACCAATGCTCCCTGTAGCTTCATGTTCGGCGATACGACACTCGCAGTCGTCATGCAGGGGATTTCGCTTGAAAAGTCCGAAAGTACGAAACTCATAATGCGTCTGCATGAGGGTTTGAGCACGTTTTGTCGCTCGGCGGAGGCAGGGCCGGTCCCGCATCTCAAAATCGGCGCGGCAAATCTGGACAAGCTTTCGCAACGGAACGTCGCCTCCTTCCTCAGGCACCTCAGCCTGGCGCTCAAGGGCAGCGATCATCCGGTGCAGATTTTCCCCTTCTCCTTTGCCGAGAAAGCGACACTGGACGAGGCGGTGCGGCAGATGCTGGTCAACTGGATCAAATCCGGCACGCCGCCCATTTGTTATCAACCGAAATTCGAAATGCGCAATCGCCGCATGATCGGCGCCGAAGCGCTCCTGCGCGCCGTCGATGCGCGGGGGCAGGCGCTTTCGCCTTATTATGTGCTGGAAATCGCCGAACGCCATCGGCTGCTGGTGGAATTCGAATGGTCCACGATCGAGGCCGTCGTGCGCGATCTTCGCGACCTGCACGGCCTCGAGGCGGATTTTCATCTGGCGGTGAATATTTCCGCTTCGTCCTTTGCGAGCGCGCATTTCGCAGACCGGGTCGTGGCGCTGCTGCACGAAATGGCGGTGCCGGCGCATCGCCTCTCAATCGAAGTGACGGAGATGAGCAGGATACCGACCACCGATGTCGTACAGCAGAATTTCGATACGCTGATTGCCGAAGGCGTCCGGCTGGCGCTCGATGATTTCGGCACCGGTTATGCCGCCCTCACTTTGCTGGCGCGGTTCCCGTTCGAAGAGGTCAAGATCGATCACTGGATGACATCGAGGCTCGACCAGTCGCGGTTCAGGGAGGCCATTGCGCTCGCCTTCGAGAGTGCGGAGCGTTACGGCGCAAAGCTGGTGACGGAAGGCATAGAAACCGAGGAGCAGAGCCGGCTCCTCATGCAGATGGGCATTCGCTTCGGGCAGGGTTATCTTTATTCCCCCGCCGTACCGCTCGACCGCCTGCAACCGCGCAGGGCATGCGCCTAGGACATATCCAGTTTAACCGAAAGCGCAGTCGCGCATCATCCCGCCATTGCTTCTTCATATTCGCTCGAAAGCAGCAGCCATTGCTCCTCCGCATCCGAAAGCTTCGCGGCGGCCTCGCCGCGCTCCTTCACTTTCTGTGCGGCCTTGGCGGGCGCTTTTTCGTATAGGACGGGATCCGCCAGCTCGGCGTCGAGCGACTGAATCAGTTTCTCAAGCTTCGCCGTCAGGGATTCGATTTCGTTGATCTTTTTCTTGAGCGGCGCAAGCTGGGCGCGCTTTTCCGCGCTTGCCTTGCGTTGATCGGCTTTGGAGGCCTGATCGGCCACGGCGTCGGTCTTGTCTTCCTTCTTCTTACCGGAGGAAACGACGAGATCGCGATATTCCTCCATGTCGCCTTCGAAGGTCTTGACCGTGCCGTCAGCCACCAGCCACAGCCGGTCCACCGTCGCCTCGATGAGATGGCGGTCGTGCGAGATGAGGATGACCGCGCCGCTGTAATCGTTCAGCGCCTCGATCAGCGCCCTGCGGCTGTCGATATCGAGATGGTTGGTCGGTTCGTCGAGGATGAGCAGGTTTGGCGCGTGGAAGGCCGCAAGTCCCATCAGAAGCCGTGCCTTTTCGCCACCGGAAAGGTCCTTTGCCGCCGTCGCCATCTTTTCGGTTGCGAGACCCATCTGCGCCACGCGGGAGCGCACCTGTGCCTCTGGCGCCAGAGGCATCAGCTTGCGCACATGTTCGACCGGCGTTTCATCCGGCACGAGGTCATCGAGCTGGTGCTGCGCGAAGAAACCGATCTTCAGGCCAGGGGCGACGCGAAGATCGCCCGCCTGCGGCGCAAGGCGGCCGGAGATGAATTTCGCGAAGGTGGATTTGCCGTTGCCGTTGGAGCCGAGCAGCGCAATGCGGTCGTCATTGTCGATCCTGAGATTGAGCTGCTTCAGGATCGATTTGCCCGGCTCGTAACCCACAGCCCCGCCATTGATGGCGACGATGGGGGAGGCGGGCTGCTTTTCCGGCTCCGGGAAGGTGATCGGCTGGACGTGATCCTCGATCACGGCGGCGACGGTGCCCATGCGCTCCAGCGCCTTGATGCGGCTCTGCGCCTGCCGCGCCTTGGTGGCCTTGGCGCGGAAACGGTCGATGAAGCTTTGCAGGTGTTTGCGCGCGGCGTCATTTTTTGCCTTCGCCTTCATCTGCAATTCGTCGGCCTCGGCCTTCTGGCGCTCGAACTGATCGTAACCACCGCGATAGAAGGTCAGCTTCTTCTGGTCCAGATGCACGATGGAGTTGACGGCATTGTTGAGAAGATCGCGGTCGTGGCTGATGATGATGACGGTGTGCGGATAACGCCGGATATAATCCTCCAGCCAGAGCGTGCCTTCGAGGTCGAGATAGTTGGTCGGCTCGTCGAGCAGCAAAAGGTCGGGTTCTGCAAACAGCACGGAGGCAAGCGCCACGCGCATGCGCCAGCCGCCGGAGAAGGAGGAGGCCGGGCGAAGCTGCGCTTCGTGATCGAAACCGAGACCGGCAAGAATGCTGGAGGCGCGCGCTTCCGCCGAATGGGCGTCGATATCGACGAGCCGCATCTGGATTTCGGCGATACGGTGCGGATCGGTTGCGGTTTCCGCCTCGGCCAGAAGCGCGCTGCGCTCCTTGTCGGCCGAAAGCACGATGGAAATCAGCGATTCTTCGGTGCCTGGGGCTTCCTGCGCCACCTGGCCGATGCGCGCCTGTTTCGGGATTGTCACCGAACCGCTTTCCGCCGAGAAATCGCCGGTGATAACCCGGAACAGGGTGGATTTGCCGGCGCCATTGCGGCCAACAAGGCCCGCCTTCACACCGGCGGGAAGCGTCACGCTGGCATGGTCGAGAAGCAGACGCCCGGCGATACGGGCGGAAAGATCGGTAATCGTAATCATGGCGCCGTTTTGGCCGAACTGTCTTGCCAAGGCAAGAGCGCCCGCGCCACATCGGGCGAGATTAAACTGTCAATCGCCGAGCTGCGCCAGATAGCTGCTGCGGCTATGCTGCGCCACCTCCCGCGAATAACCGACGACGCAGTTGCGCGTGCCGCAGCGGGCCGAAAGCAGAGCGAGTTCGGCATGGCTGAAAAATTCGGCGGGCGTTGCGGTTCCGTCCACCGCAGCGACGCCGATCGAAACGGTCAGATGTTCGCCGTCTCCTTCCTGCGTCACGAAACGCAGCGCCTCCACGCTTTGCCGCAACCGCTCGGCAATGGCCTCGGCCGTGTTCTGCGGCACGCCGGCAAACAGGAAGGCGAATTCATCGCCACCGATACGGGCGACGAAATCGTCCTTCTTGATGGTTTTGCGAAACAGGGCGGCGAGACGCCGTAATGCCTTGTTGCCGGCGGCGGAGCCATATTTGCCGTTGATCTCCCGGAAATGGTCGATATCCAGCAGCACCAGCGAGGTGGCGGATGCGGCCCGGTCCTTTGGAAAAAGAGCGCCAAGCTTTTCGAGAAAGGCCGCGCGGTTTGGCAGTGCCGTCAGCGCATCGCGCAGCGAGGCGGCCTGAAGTTCCCCACGGTTTCTTTCAACCTCGCGGATTTTCACCAGTCCCATGGCGATGAAATGCCGAAGGCTCGTCTGTTCTTCGTGGATATCGCCCAGCAACTCCACGAAGCGCTCCGTTGCGGGCGGCTCGCCATCCTCATGCTGCTCTAGGCTGGCCAGAAAAGTTTCGGTGCGCTGAAGGCTTGCATCCAGCCGCGCGGAAATCTGCGTGAGTGTATCGAAGGCGTCGCTTGCCATCTGTTCGGCTTCGATGCGCGAAAAGCCGGGCAGATTGTGCCGCTGGCCGATGAGGTCGATTTCATGCTGCTGCGGCGCATTGCCAAGAGCGAGAATGTCACGGCCCATGGCCGGATTGTGTCCGGACAATATTTCATAGATCAATTCATAATTGCGCGGCAAAGGTGCAATGTTCATCTTGGCGATGAACTGCGTGATCTTGGTAACGACCAGAGCGCTTCTTGCCTGCTCGCGTTTTTTATCGCCCGCCGATGTCGTCACTGACAGCCCCAATAGCAATGGATTATTATGAATGGACCGGCGATAACCGATTGTTGAACGGCGTTATTCTTACAAGCGACGGTTTAAAATAGAATAAATCCACAAAGAATTTTGCCGTCCCGAAGCATGTATTCCGCGTTGCGGAAGGCGGGTGTGCCCCAAGCGTTCCTTGATCGATAATATGACAAATCCTGATTTGATTTCGGGCGGCGACCGTTTTTATATCGCTCCATCGATGTTGCAGAAGAGGGGCAGCCCATGACGACTTCCAGAACGCTCTATTCGCTATGCGGAAGCGATACTTCCCGGCCATTTTCTCCCCATTGCTGGAAAACCGTGCTTTCGCTGGCGCATAAGGGGCTGGATTTCGAGGAGCGGCCTTTACCCTTCACGGTGATCCCGACGGTGGAGGACGGTTTTTCGAAGACCGTGCCGATCCTGCGCGATGGCGACGAGCTGATAAGCGACAGTTTCGAAATCGCGCTTTACCTGGACGAGGCTTACCCGGAGCGCCCGTCGCTGTTTAACGGCGAGGGCGGTAAGGCCATGGCCCGTTTCGTCGAAAGCTGGTCGCAGACGGTGCTTCACCCGGCCATCGTGCGCATTGCCGTGCTCGATATCCACAATATGCTGGATGAGCCGGACCGCCGTTATTTCCGCGATAGCCGCACGAAAGCGCTCGGCCGTCCGCTCGAGGATGTGGTGGCGAACCGCGAGGCGGAAATCGCAGCCTTTCCGGCATTGCTTGCGCCGATCCGGCGTATGCTGAGCTTCCAGCCTTTCATCGGCGGCACATCGCCGCTCTTTGCGGATTACATCGTGTTCGGCGCGCTACAATGGGCGCGGATCACTACCGGGGCGGATTTGTTCGCCGATAACGACCCCGTGCGGGACTGGTTCGAAGGCTGCCTCGATCTCTATGATGCGAGAGGCCGCAGTGTGACAGCGGCGTGAAATGTCTGGCGTCATTGTCGCAATCTCGTCGATCCCCCTTGTTTTCGGGCCTTTGGGCGGGTAAAGACCGCCCACTTTCTCTGAAGGAAAAGGAAACGGACATATGGCGATTGAACGCACATTTTCGATGATCAAGCCGGACGCAACCAAGCGTAACCTGACGGGCGCGATCACCAAGGTATTTGAAGACAACGGCCTGCGCGTCGTCGCCTCCAAGCGCGTCTGGATGAGCAAGCGCGAAGCCGAAGGCTTCTACGCCGTTCACAAAGAGCGTCCCTTCTTCGGCGAACTCGTTGAAGGCATGACTTCCGGCCCGACCATCGTTCAGGTTCTGGAAGGCGAAAACGCCATCCTCAAGAACCGCGAAATCATGGGCGCCACCAACCCGGCCCAGGCCGCTGAAGGCACCATCCGCAAGACCTTCGCGCTCTCCATCGGCGAAAACTCCGTTCACGGTTCCGACGCTCCGGAAACCGCCGCACAGGAAATCGCCTACTGGTTCGCCGAAACCGAAATCGTCGGCTGATTCAAAATCTCAACGGCTTGAATCGCTGTTGCAGGCGATTGTGTGAAGCTGCTGAAAAGACTCGAAGAAACGGAGCCGAAAGGCTCCGTTTTTTTTGTTTTGGAGCGCTGCCTGCAAGACGGTGCGTTTCTGCGGAGACCTCATTCCATACTCCGTCACCCCGGACTGGATCCGGGGTCCAGCGCGATCAAGTCCTTGATCGCAAAGACTCTTACGCCACGCAGACGCGCGGCTGCTGGATACCGGGTCAAGCCCGGCATGACGGAAGTGAGGTTTGCCACCCCCTACAGAGAACTGAGCCTAAGGCTGCAATTTTTTGTTAGGACGCCGGACACCCCTGAACAGGTCGCATATCCGTCGTGCCATCCGGTTTGAACACCTCCGGATTGGGCGTATAAAGCGGGCCGACCACCAGCGGCTTGGCGGGAAGAAGCGACTGGTCGGTGTCGGAGCGGATCGTGGTTTCGATGGTCTGGAGAATGTCGCCTTCCGGCCCCTTGATGCGGATGGTGACCTTGTAGGGCCGGTCCTGCTTCACGCATTCCACCGGCGGGCTCTGAACCGTGATCTTTTCGTCTTTCGGGAAAATCTTCTCGCGGCTGGTGAGGTCTGGACCGCCGCGCGGGTTTTCGAATGTCGCTTCCACCGTGCTGCCATCGCGAATGGGGGCGATGCGCTGAAGCGTCACCAGATAGGTGGCGATGGCGACGCGATAGTTGAAAACGAACATCCGGCCGGAAATCTTCGCCACTTCGCGCGGTTCTTCCCGCTGGCAGCCTGAAAGAGCGAGCATTCCCGCAATCGCCAGCAAGGGAAGGGCAATTCTTTTCATGATCGCACGTCCTTCTTCCGGTGATAGTGCCGGCTGGCTTTCTGCCGGTTGCCGCACACAGCCATATCGCACCAGATACGGCTTCTGTTCTTGCTGCGGTCGATGAAAAGCCAGCCGCAATTGCCGCAGATCCGCAGCCGCTCCCGTGTCTCGCCGGCAAGCAGCGAGAGGGCGGAATGGGCGGTGGCGTTGCCCAGGCTTTCGGCAAGCGGAAACGTCCGCAGCGCTGTGCCGCAGGCGAAGAGAAGCCCGGCCAGCCTGTTGTCGTCATCGTCGTCGCCGGAAATGGCGGCGCGGAAATAATCGTCGACGGCCTCGCGAAGATCGAGAAAAACCGCCTGCTTTTCCGCCTCGGGCGCGATGAGCGTGGGAAACCTGTCACGTTCAGCACCGAGCCTTGCGGCCGCTTCGGCAAAGGCCGCGATCTGCGCCGGCACGGCAAAACGGTCGACCGATTTTGCCGCATCCGAGCGCAGGATCACGCTATTGGCGACATCCAGCGCCAATGCGCCGCCTGCGAAACGATGTTCTGTCCAGCGAAAGGTCATACCGCACATTATAACTGTCAAAATGAGTTTTAACAGTTATAATCATGGCGGGAGGACGCGCTTGGCCTATTTCCTGCAACAATTGCTGAATGCTGTGCCGGTCGCCTCGCTTTATGCGGTTCTGGCCTTTGGTTATGCCATCGCCTTTTCGGTCACCAAACGCGCCGATGTCACCTATGGCGCCATATTCGCCTTTGCCGGCCAGACCTGCCTGTTATTTGCGGATTTTGGCTGGAACCGGCTGTGGTTGGTTTTGCCGGCAACATTGGCGCTCGGGGCAGGGGCGGGCCTGTTCGGCGGGCTGTGGGCGGCGGGTTTTGTCGGCCGGGCGGTGATGCGGCCGCTGGCGAAAGCCTCTCCCAATGCCGTGACCGTCGCCTCTGTCGGCGTGCTGATTGCGCTGACCGAAAGCGCGAGGCTGGCCGCCGACACAAGGCAGTTATGGCTGCCGCCGCTTCTGTCTCAGCCGGTGCGCTTCTGGGCCGATGGCGGCTTTGCCGTGACCCTGACGCCGATGCAGATGCTGAACACGGCGGCGTTCTGCCTGCTCATTCTCGCAGGGTCGCTTTATCTTGGCCGTTCCGCTTTCGGCAGGCGCTGGAAATCGGTCTCGGACGATGCTTTCGCCGCCGCATTATGCGGGGTGAATGCGGGCCGGATATTTCTCGTCTCCTATTGTGCGGCGGGCGTCGTGGCCGCCATCGCCGGCGTGCTGGCCACATTCTATTACGGCACCATGGATTTCGGCGCTGGTCTGGTCTTTGGCCTGAAGGTGGTGCTGATTTCGGCGGCGGGCGGTTATGCCAGTCCGCTCATCTGCGGCCTTGGGGCCGCCGCCGTCGGCTTTGCGGAAACTTTCTGGGTCGGTTACGGCCCTGCCGCCTGGCGCGATGCGGTGGTTCTGGCGATGCTGGTCGGCTGGCTGATTGTCATGCGCAGCAGGGTGGAAGCGCCCTGAGTCTGGCCACTAGAGCGCTTTCGCGTTTCTTCGAATCGCGAAAGCGCTCTAACTCTTGTTTCGTCGCATTTCCGGGCGGAAAACCGGGCTCCACTTTTCCTGGAAATGCTCTATCGCCACTTGTCCTTGGCCGCGTCGTCGGTTGTTTTTGCCGCAACCCAGTCGCCCGCCGAGCCATCCTTGCCATGTTCCTTTTTCCAGAACGGGGCGGATGTCTTCAAGTAGTCCATCACGAAATTGGCGCCATCGAAGGCGGCCTGTCGATGCGATGAAGCTGTGATGACGAGGACGATGTTTTCGCCGGTGGCGATCTTGCCGTGGCGGTGGATGGCGGTGAGGCCGAGAAGGCCGAAGCGCTCCATGGCAAGTGTGGCGATGCGGGTTATTTCCGCCTCCGCCATGCCGGGATAGTGTTCAAGCTCCAGCGCCGCAAGCGTGCCGCCATCATCCCGACAGAGCCCGGTGAAGGCTACGACCGCGCCGATGCTCCTGTCACCTTCCGTCAGCCGGCGGGTTTCTTCCGCAGCGTCGAAATCCTCTGCCTGCACGCGGACCGTCGGCTGCATCCGCTCATCCCCCCGTCATCGGCGGGAAAATGCCGATCTCGCGCGCGCCGACGATGCTTTCATCATGCTCGACATGCTCCTGATTGACGGCGACGCGGATCACATTGGGAAACTCGAAAGCAGCTTCGTAATTCTCGCCGCGCGTCGCAAGCCAGGCGATCAGCTCGCCGGCGGTGGTGACGGAGGAGGGGATGTCCAGCTCTTCTTCATCCGTGCCGATCTTCTCGCGAACCCAGGCGAAATAAACGATCCGTGTCATCAGTCTTCGTCCACGATGTGCTTCAGGCCGGCCTTGAAGTAATCATAGCCGGTATACATGGTCAGCGCCGCCGCGATCCACAGCAGGGTAATGCCCATTTCGGTCGTGTAGGGCAGAACCTTGTCGCCCGCAGGACCCGCGAGCAGGAAGGCGATGGCGACCATCTGGATGGTGGTCTTCCATTTGGCGATGCGGGTGACGGGAACGCTGACCTTCAGCGCCGCCAGATATTCGCGCAGGCCCGAGACCAGAATTTCGCGGCAGAGAATGGTGATGGCCGCCCAGAGCGACCAGCCGGCAATGGTGCCATCCGCCGCCATCAGAAGCAGGACGGAGGCGACCAGCAGCTTGTCGGCGATCGGGTCCAGCATGCGGCCGATATTCGACGTCTGGTTCCAGATACGCGCGAGATAACCATCGAGGAAATCGGTCAGCGAGGCGATGATGAACAGCCACAATGCCGTCCAGCGCGCGAAATCCGAGCTTTCCAGTTTCCCTTCGATGTAAAAGCACAAAACGATGACAGGAACCGCGAGGATGCGGCCATAGGTGAGGAGGTTGGGAATGCTGTATGCGCGCGAAGCCATGGGAAACCTGTCAGTCTAAGATTAGCTGCCTTGATGCCGCCGCCAGGGCATAGCGTCAACACGTGATTATGTTTTTTTAGCAGTTCGCCACGAGGGCGCGGCGTCAATCGCTGCCGCTCTCGTGGAAGTGATTGTAGATTTGCCGCGCAACCGTCTCCGAAATGCCGCTGACAGCCATCAGGTCGTTGAGGCCGGCGCGGGAAACCGCCTTGGCCGTGCCGAAATGCTGCAGCAGGGAGCGCTTGCGGCCCGGACCGATTCCCGAGATTTCGTCGAGCGGATTGCGCACCATTTCCTTCTTGCGACGCGCCCGGTGCGAGCCGATGGCGAAGCGGTGCGCTTCGTCGCGCATGCGCTGAATGAAATAGAGCACGGGATCGCGCGGCGGCAGCGAAAAATCGCTGCGCCCATCCGCAAAGAAGCGTTCGCGGCCCGCCTCGCGGTCCACACCCTTGGCGACGCCGATGGCGGTCACACAGTCGCGAATGCCGAGTTCATCGAGAATGGCCCGTACCGCCGTCATCTGCCCCTGACCGCCATCGATCAGGATTACATCGGGCCAGGCGGGGAAGGGCATATCGGCGGCTTCCTCCGGCGTCGGCGTCTGCGTCTGCCCACGGTCGGGCTTTCCTTCTTCCTTCAGCAGGCGCGAGAAGCGACGGGTCATCACCTCGCGCATCATGCCGAAGTCATCGCCGGGGGTGATGTCGGTCGATTTGATGTTGAACTTGCGGTACTGGTTCTTCACGAAACCTTCAGGGCCCGCCACCACCATGCCGCCCACGGCATTGGTGCCCATGATATGGGAGTTATCGTAAATCTCGATCCGGCGCGGCACATAAGAAAGACCGAAGGTTTCCGCAAAACCTTTCAGAAGCCGCGCCTGAGACGAGGTTTCCGCCAGCTTGCGGCCATGCGCCTCGCGGGCATTGGCAAGCACATGGTCGGTGATGTCCTTCTTCTCGCCACGCTGCGGCACGCTGATTGTCACCTTGTGCCCGGCCTTTTCGCCGAGTGCTGCGGCCAGCAGCTCCTGCTCCTCCACCGTTTCGGAAAGCAGGATTTGCTTAGGCACCGGCTTGTCGTCATAAAACTGCGCCAGGAATGCATTGAGGATTTCCGAGCCGGGCAGCGAAGGGTCGGCCTTCGGGAAATAGGCGCGGTTGCCCCAGTTCTGGCCGGTGCGGAAAAAGAACACCTGAATGCAGGAGATGCCGCCTTCATGGTGGATGGCGAAGACATCCGCCTCCTCGATGCCGGCGGGGTTGATGCCCTGATGGCTCTGGACATGCGACAGTGCGGCCAGCCGGTCGCGATAGACGGCGGCGCGCTCGAAATCGAGGTCCTCGGCCGCCTCGTTCATCTGCCGCGCAATCGCGGTCTTGACGCTCTGGCTCTTGCCGGACAGGAAATCCTTGGCTTCCTTGACGAGTTCTTCATACCCCTGATCGCTGATCTCATGCGTGCAGGGGCCGGAACAGCGCTTGATCTGGTAAAGAAGACAGGGACGCGTGCGGGTTTCGAACACGCTGTCGGTGCAGGTGCGGATCAAAAAGGCGCGTTGCAGAGAATTGATGGTGCGGCCGACTGCGCCGGCCGACGCAAAGGGGCCGAAATAATCGCCCTTGCGCGCCCGCGCTCCACGGTGTTTGAAAATCGCCGGCGCGCGGTTGTCTGCGGTAATGAGAATATAGGGAAAAGACTTGTCGTCGCGCAAAAGCACATTAAAGCGCGGCCGCAAGCGCTTGATGAGATTCGCTTCCAGTAGAAGCGCCTCTGTTTCCGTGCGGGTGGTGACGAATTCCATATGGGCGGTCAGCCGCACCATCTGGGCAATGCGATTGGAATGCACGCGGCCCTGCGCGTAATTGCCGACACGCTTCTTCAGCGAGCGCGCCTTGCCGACATAAAGAACGTCGTTCGCCTCGTTGAACATGCGATAGACGCCCGGCGCATTCGGCAGGTGTTTGACGAATTCGCCGATCAGATCCATGCCCTTCAGGCCGGATTCGTTCTTCCAGCCCGCATTCCAGTCCATGCCGGCAACGTCGCTCGATGCCTCGGCCGCATCGGTCGCAGCAAGGTTTGCATCGTCGTCTTCGTCGTCGGTTTCATCGAAGAGAATACCGCCATCAGGCAGCTTCTTTCCGTTCATTCATTTATCTCCGCCACGTCAGGGGTTTCCCAGCCAAGATGCTGGCCGCCGTCGAGCGCGATCATTTGTCCGGTGACCGACGGCGTGTCGAAAAGAAAGCGAATCGTCCGCCCGAACTCGTCCGGTGCGGGACCACGCTTTAATATAAGGCCGTCGATCTGCGCCTGAAAGTCCTCGGGCGCCTGTCTTTCGCTTTTGAATGTCGGACCCGGCCCGATGGCGTTGACCCGCACACGCGGCGCAAAGCTTTGCGCCATCGTCCGCGTGGCCGTCCAGAGCGCCGATTTCGAAAGCGTATAGGAATAAAACCGTGGCGTGAGCGCAAGCACGCGCTGGTCGATGATATTGACGATCAGCCCGGATTTATCGGCAGGCAGTTGCTCGACAAAGGCGGCGGCGATGAGGGAGGGCGCCCGCACATGCACGGCGAAATGTGCGTCGAAGATCGCCGGATCGGGCTTGTCCGCCGAGTCGTCGAGAAAAACCGACGCATTGTTGATAACGACGCCGATAGGCCCGAGTGCTGACGCAGCCTGTTCGATGAGTCCCGAAGCAGGGCCGGATTGTGTCAGATCCGCCTGAACGGCTACAGCCTTGCCACCTTTCTGCCTTATTTCGTTAGCGAATTCCTCGGCGCTGGCCATGGAAGTATTGGCATGGACGGCGATGGCGAAGCCATGGGCGGCCAGATCGGTGGCGATTGCCCGCCCGAGCCGGCGGGCGGCTCCCGTTATCAAGACTGTCTTTTGTATATTTTCTTTCACGGCTGACCTGCATTTGCTCATATCCGTCCTATTTGCTGGATATAAATGCAAATCGCAAGCTGTCCATCGGCCCCAAAAGAATTGGGCGATTTTTTATTCACAATGCAATTTCGGTTTAATTTGAATATAACTAAGTTTAAAGGCGATCTATTGCTGGTTAGGCTTCTGTTAGGGTTAATAAACCCCTTGTGGCAATTAGGCAACGTCTAATTCTAGTCACGTCGCTGCCCCAAACAATTCACATTTTGGCTCTTTGATCTCCGCATTCTCCTATCAAATTCAGTTTCCAGAGGGGCGATTAACCCGACGAGTTTACACCGCGTCTGAGAACAATGTTTTGAGTACAGAGCGGTCCTGAAAGGAGAATAGCATGCGTATTTTCGTAGCAACCCTTATGGCTTCGACCATGGCAGCCGCCGGCTTTTCGGCTGCTCACGCCGCTGACGCCGTAAACGAAGTGCCGCAGGCACCGGTTTCCTACGACCAGCCCGCGCCGGTCAAGGATTGGTCCGGTGCGTACCTCGGTGGTACGGTCAACTACGATTGGGGCCGTTTCAGCTCCAGCAACGACGGTCGTGACGCCAAGGGCGCTGGCGGCGGTCTCTACGGCGGTTACAACTGGCAGAACGGCCAGCTGGTTTACGGTGCGGAAGCCGACGTCAACCTCGGTGACGAGCGCGGTTCCGCCGGTACGGTCGCAGGTCGCGCCGTCGAAGGCAAGCAGGGCGTCAACGGCTCGCTGCGTGGCCGCGTCGGTTACGACATGAACCCGTTCCTGCTCTACGGTACGGCCGGTCTTGCTGTTTCCGACAACAAGGTTCGTGACGGCGTCAACAAGGACAGCGCCACGGCTCTCGGTTACACGGTTGGTGCCGGTGTTGAAGCCATGGTTACCGACAACATCACCGCTCGTCTGGAATATCGCTACAGCGACTACCAGAAGAAGGACTACACGCTCGGCAACGACGCCTTCTCGCGTGGTTATGACGACCACTCCGTCAAGGCCGGTATCGGCGTCAAGTTCTGATCCCTCAAGGATCGCTATTGGAAAAGCCGGGGTTTTGCCCCGGCTTTTTTGTTTTTCGCTCTTAAGCGTCGGCATGAATCCCCGGCCTTCCGGCCAGGCGTCCTTCTGCATCCGCCTCAGGCGGCGGCCTTCATTTCCGCATAGGCTTCGAAACGCTTGCCGAAGGTTTCCGGCCAGGCGGCCAGCGCATCGCGACCTTCGGCCCATTCCCCGGCGAAACGCAGGTCGAGATAACCGATCATCGCGGCAAGGGCGAAATGGCCGCCATGCAGCTTCTTGCCGGTTTTCGGCAGGTTGGTGTTGAGATAATCAAGCCCGCGGATCACCTTGCTCCACTGCTTGTCGATCCATGGCTGGTGGATCTTCTCTTCCGGGCGGAAACGGCGCTCGTAAACGATGGCGAGCAGGCAATCCATGATGCCGTCGCACAGCGCTTCGAGAATTTCCACATCCGTGCGCTTGCCGTTCTTTTTCGGGTAGAGCTTGCCGCCCGAAAGACGGTCGAGATAATGCATGATCGCCACGCTGTCATAGACCGAGCCGCCTTCATCCAGAAGCAGGACCGGAATCTTGCCGAGCGGATTGTTGTCCATCAGCGTTGCGGGCTCGGCACTGGTGTCGACACGCACGGAGGTAATGTCGATGCCGAGATGGCGCGCGGCCATACGGACCTTGGCGGAGTAGGGGGAGGCGGGCGAGTAGAGCAGTTCCATGGTCGTGTCCTGTGGGTTGTCGTCTGGGGACTGGAATAGTCAATAAAGCTGCATAGCGGTTTTATGTCTGGAAAATGTGTAGAAGAGTGCAATCGAGAGCAGTCGATGCGCTCTAGCGAATGGGGATGATTTCCGTGGCGTTGGCGCGGCAGCCCTTGCGGTCAAGCTCGGGGCAGTCGCGGAATGTCATGTCCCTGTTGAGGCAGATGCGCACTTCCTCAAGGCGCCTGCCGTCGCAGCTGATGGAGATGCCGCGTTTCGACAGGCCGGGATTGGCGTCGGTGAAGGCGGTTTCTATGGCGTCGGCGGAGAGAGTGGCGGCTTCGGCGCCGGAGGCGATCTTTCCCGGCAGCCGGATGGCTTCGAAGGCGGCCCGTGTCGCCGAGAAATAATCCCTCTGCGACAGGCCGGAGCAGGAGCCGTGCTTGCGCCACTGGTGGCCGATCAGGCCCATGGACGGCATGATATCGAACATGGTGCGGCCGATCGCGTCCGGAACACGGTCGGGCTCGCCGCTCTGGCAGAATTCCGGATAGCCGTTTTCGTTCTGCGGCCACAGCCCGTGCACCACGAAACCGTAACGTCTGTCGCTGCCGCATTGCTGGCGGTTGCCCGAGCCTTCGGAACTGGCGCAGAATGCCGGTGACCAGGAGAGCGACAGCACGTAAAAATCGAACCCGCTTCCGCGGGACGCAGGGTTCTTGCCCGTCTCCTGTCGGGAAACGTCGCGCCCTGGAGCGTCCGGCCGGGAGTTGCCGGCGGTCTGCGATTGGGATTGTGTCTGCCGGTTGCCGGCGGGGTTGGTCGGTGTCGGATTTTCCCGCGCGAACCACAATGCGCCGAGCGACAGAAGGCCCAGGGCGATGAAACCGGCATAACGCTTCATTCCGTGTACGTTCTCCGGAAAGTGGACGACCTCACATCGCCGGCGGGCGACGATCCGGTCTTACATCAACTTGTGAACGGGGCAAACCGCCAATCTTTGATGAAAAGGTTGAAAGCTTTGCCGCATAACGAATAAAGTCGAACGAATCTTCCGCAAAGACGGAACGGGGCTGGGGTGAGGCTGGAGGAAATAGGCGGGCATGACCGCATGAAATTCAAGAAATATATCTGGCCCGTCGTTGGCTTCGCGACGATCGGTTTTTCCGCATGGTTGCTCTTTCACGAACTGCGCGGCCTGTCGCTCGATGATCTCTGGGACAGTCTGAAAGCCATTCGCGTGCGGGACTGGCTGTGTTCGGGCCTTGCAACCCTGCTGGCCTATGCCGCGCTCGCCGGTTACGACCGCATCGCGTTGCAGCATCTTGGCCGCAAAGTGAACTGGTTCTTCATCACGCTTACCTCTTTCACCACCTATGCACTGTCCCACAATGTCGGGGCCTCGGTATTCTCCGGCGCCGTGGTGCGATATCGTGCCTATACGTCCAAGGGGCTGAGTGTGGCGGAAGTGGGCGTGCTTGTCGGCCTCTGCTCCTTCACTTTCCTCATCGGCACGATCATGCTCATCGGGCTGGTGCTGCTTTACGAGCCTGACATCACCGAACGGTTTACCGGCATTCTGCCCGTCGAAGCCTCCACCACCACAGGTGTGGTGCTGCTTCTTTTCGTCGGTCTTTATATTCTTGGCAGCCTGCTCAGGCTGAAGCCCCTGAAAATTGGTTCCTTCGTGCTGCCATACCCCGCGCCGGAGCTTGTTGCGCAGCAACTCGTCATCGGCCCGATCGAGCTGATCGGCGCGGCGGGCATCATCTATTTCGCGCTGCCGGAAGCCGGAAATCCTGGTTATATGGTCATTCTCGGCATATTTCTGGTTTCCTTCTCGGCGGCGCTCATCTCGCACGCGCCGGGAGGTCTGGGGGTGCTGGAACTGGTCTTCGTCACCGGCCTGCCGGACATGAACCCGGCGGATGTCATCGCGGCGCTTCTGGTCTTCCGGCTGTTCTACCTCATCATTCCCTTCATCATGGCCCTGTTCGTGATCCTGTTCTTCGAACGGTCGCAGCTTGCGCAGGCGCAGAGGCGGGAAGGGCTGAGATAGCCCCCTCAAATCTCTTCCGCTTTTTCCTCGCCGCGCAGCCAGAAGGCGCGCTGCGAGGCGAACCTGTCCTGCGCCAGCATTGTCTTCAGGTAGGGCAGCAGCGTGTGCAACTCGTCCTTGAGCGTATAGGGCGGATTGACGATGATGAGGCCGGAGCCGCTCAGGCCATCCAGCCGGTCGCTTCTGACGGAAAGCTCTGCGCACAGCATCTTCGGAATGTCGAAGGATTGAAGCCGCTCGTGGAAGTCCTTGATCGGAGCGCCTTTCTTCAAGGGATACCACAGGCAATAGGTGCCGGTGGAAAAACGCCGATAGGCCTTGTTCAAGCCATCGGCCAGACGCTGATATTCATTCTCAAGCTCGAAAGGCGGATCGACGAGGATCAGGCCGCGCTTTTCCTTCGGCGGCAGATGCGCGCCGAGCGACAGCCAGCCATCCAGCTCGGTGACACGCACCTGATAGTCCCCCTCGAACAGGCGCGCGAGCGCCCGGCTGTCATCCGGGTGCAGTTCCATGGCCGAAAGCCGGTCCTGCGGGCGAAACAGCATGCGCGCTAGTTTCGGTGAGCCGGGATAGAATTTCACGCCACCTTCAGGATTAAGCTCCTTCACGGCGTCAAGATAGGGCTCCAGCAGTTCGGCGATGGGGGCGGGCAGATCGGCCTCCATCAGCTTGCCGATACCGGTCTGCCATTCGCCGGTCTTCTGCGCCTCTTCCGAGGTCAGATCGTAAAGCCCGATGCCGGCATGGGTGTCCAGCACGCGAAAGGCCTTGTCCTTGTTCTGCAGGTAACGCACGAGGCGGGCGAGAACGGCATGTTTGAGGACATCCGCGAAATTGCCGGCGTGATAGATGTGGCGGTAGTTCATGGATGTGTCTCGCTTGCCGTTTATCCGGATGAATGGTCAGGATGAATATTCTTGATGGACGTCACTTCGGCCTTTTTGCCGCATCGTTGATGCAATATACAAAAGACATGAACGTTGCGACCCCGATTTCCGCTGAAAAAGCCGCCCCGAAGTCCGAAGTCCGTATCGGACACTCGGTCTGCCCGCATGACTGTCCGAGCGCCTGCGCGCTCGAGGTCGACATCAATGCGGATGGCCGCATCGGCCGCGTGCGCGGGGCTAACGCCAATACTTATACCGCCGGCGTGATCTGCGCCAAGGTGGCGCGTTATTCCGAGCGCATCTACCATCCCGGCCGTTTGCTGACGCCGAAGCGCCGCAAAGGCGCAAAGGGTGCCGGCGACTGGCAGGAGATTTCCTGGGAAGCGGCTCTGGACGAGGTGGCGGACGCGTTCGTCAAGGCCGAGGCGCGGCATGGCACTGAGGCCATCTGGCCCTATTTCTATGCCGGCACCATGGGGCAGGTGCAGCGGGATTCCATCGAGCGCCTGCGCCACGCCAAGAAATATTCCGGCTTTTTCGGCTCGATCTGCACCAACATGGCCTGGACCGGTTATGTGATGGGCACCGGCGCATTGCGTGGCCCGGATCCGCGCGAGATCGCCAAGGCCGATGTCGTCGTCATCTGGGGCACCAACGCGGTCGCCACACAGGTCAATGTCATGACCCATGCGGTGAAAGCCCGCAAGGAACACGGCGCGAAGATCGTCGTCGTCGATATCTACGACAATCCGACCATGAAGCAGGCGGATATGCGCCTCGTCGTCCGCCCCGGCACGGATGCCGCACTTGCCTGCGCCGTCATGCACATCGCCTTCCGCGACGGTTACGCCGACCGTGATTATATGGCGCGCTTCGCCGACGATCCGGCCGGGCTCGAGGCGCATCTGAAGACGAAGACGCCGCAATGGGCATCCGAAATCACCGGCCTTTCGGTCAATGAGATCGAGGATTTCGCAAGGCTGGTCGGCGCCACCAAGAAGACCTTCTTCCGGCTCGGATATGGTTTTGCCCGCCAGCGCAACGGCGCGGTCGCCATGCATGCGGCGCTTTCCATCGCCACGGTTCTCGGCTCCTGGCAATATGAGGGCGGCGGCGCGTTCCACAACAATGGCGATATCTTCCGGCTGAACAAAGCGGAGCTGATGGGCAGTTCTTACGCCGACCCTGAGGTGCGCCAGCTCGACCAGTCGCAGATCGGCCGTGTGCTGACGGGGGACGCCGAGGCGCTGCGCCACGGCGGCCCGGTGACGGCGCTGCTCATCCAGAACACCAATCCCGTCAATGTCGCGCCTGAACAGCGGCTGGTAAAACAGGGCTTCCTGCGCGACGATCTCTTCGTCGCCGTGCATGAGCAGTTCATGACCGAAACGGCCGATGTGGCCGATATCGTGCTGCCCGCGACCATGTTCCTCGAACATGACGACATCTACCGCGCCGGCGGCCAGAACCACATTCTGCTTGGGCCCAAACTGGTGGAGCCGCCGGAAACGGTGCGCACCAATCTCTTCGTCATCGAGGAACTGGCAAAGCGCCTCGGCGTCGACCATATGCCGGGCTTCGGCCTTTCGGCCCGCGACCATGTCGACCGTATGCTCAAAGTCAGCGGCTGGGGCGATTTCGACACGCTGGCTGAAGAAAAGTGGATCGATGCGCAGCCGTCCTTCGAGGTGGCGCATTATCTCCAAGGCTTCGGTTACGGCGATGGCAAATTCCGCTTCAGCCCCGAATGGGCGACTGGACCGTCTCCGAACAAGCCGCCGAAAAATATCGGTGTGATGGGGCCTGTTGCACAATTTCCGAAATTCCCGGATCAGGTCGACGTCATCGAAACCGTGGACGGTGACCATCCCTTCCGGCTGG
Source organism: Agrobacterium sp. CFBP 3001 (assembly GCF_027871605.1). Lineage (NCBI taxonomy): Bacteria > Pseudomonadati > Pseudomonadota > Alphaproteobacteria > Hyphomicrobiales > Rhizobiaceae > Agrobacterium > Agrobacterium sp. CFBP 3001. Next base: position 181,706 of record NZ_JAQAHD010000005.1, on the reverse strand, counting down.
CGACATCGCCGGCGCGCAACTTCCTGAACTCCACCTTCGCGGAAACGAAGACCTCCGTGCAGAAGGAAGGCCGTCCGGAATTGATGATCTGTCCCGAGGATGCGAGCGGCAACGGCATCGCCGATGGCGACATCGTCCGCATCGGCAATGCGCGCGGCGAAGTGCGTCTCCATGCTAAAATCGTGGAGGGTGCAAGACCGGGTGTGCTGATCGCCGAAGGGCTATGGCCAAACAGGGCGCATCTCGATGGCGAAGGCATCAATGTGTTGACCGGCGCCGATGCCGTCGCTCCCTACGGCGGTGCGGCTTTTCACGACAACAAGGTGTGGCTCCGCCGCGATGACGAGGTCCGCGAGGCTTGATATTGCGCCGCAACACGGGCAGGCTGAAATTCCACGACAGGCAAGGACATATCCGGTGACACAGACGCAGGCGAAAAACATTCCGGCTGACACGGATGCGGGCAGAATCCGGCTGGTGGAAAAAGAAACCGTCTGGAAGGGCTTCGTGCATATGCAGAAGCTCGTTTTCGACCAGCGCATGCCGGATGGCAAAACCATCCGTATCGTCCGGGAAGTCCACGACCATGGCAGCGCCGCCGCCATTCTTCTTTATGACCCGAAGCGCGACAGCGTGGTGATGGTGCGCCAGTTCCGCCCCGCCGCCTTCGTGAACGGCGATCAAAGCTTCATGATCGAGGTACCGGCGGGGCTTCTCGACGACGACGACGCAGCCGTCGCCATCCGCCGTGAGGCAATGGAAGAATCCGGTTACGCTGTTGAGAAGGTCGAGTATCTCTTCGACATGTATGCAAGCCCCGGCACGCTGACGGAGAAAGTCAGCCTCTTCGTCGCCCGCATTGATCTTGACGTGCAGGCCGGCAGCGGCGGCGGACTGGAGGACGAAGGCGAGGATCTGGAGGTTCTGACCTACGGGCTGGACGAAGCCTTCGCGATGATCGCATCGGGTGAAATCACCGATTCCAAGACGATCATTCTCCTGCAATGGGCGATGTTGAATCGCGATCGGCTTTGAGGGCAGGGTTATTCGAACGCATCTGGTAAATTCGTACATCGAGTAAAACCGCCGAAATCAGAAGCGTCCTCTCACACCCATCCCCACGAAAATCGACTGCAAGTCACCGCCGCCGGCATTCTTTTCCGATGACAGGTTTCCGGCGCCTGCGCCGCTGTAATGTGTGTCTCCGCGCCCGAGGCTGGTATAGTCATATGCGCCGTCGAGATAGATCGAGGCATTCTCGGTCAGGTCATAGGCGACGCCGGCCTTGACCCCGAACATGCCGGCGACGTCGAATTTGTCGGTGAAGCGCATGTCACGCAGCCAGTGATCGTCGGTCGCCTTGCCATAGACCATGGCGCCGCCTTCGAGGCCCAGATTGAGCGACCAGTTGCCGAACCTCTGGCCGCCCGTCAGGTTGCCGTAGAAAACCGGGATTTGCTGGCGATAGGTGATCCCCTTGAGGCCATCTTTGAATTTGCCGGAGAAATCGCGGCGGGAGAAAACGCTGTAAACGGCGTTGCCGCCATAAGCCGACCATTGAACATCCGTATAACGAAAACCCACACCGGCGCTTAGATATTGCTGCGGATCGTCCAGCAACATGCGATTGAGTTCGAGGCTTCCCGAAAAATAATGGTCGAGCCGCGTGTCGTCATGCTGGGAACGGTGGCTCCAATTGTCCTTCGAGCTATCTCTGGAAAAAGGCCAAACCCAGTCATAGTCTGTCATATAGCCGTCGCCCTCGAAGCCGACTCGGCCCTCCGCCTTGACGCGCCAGCCGGGCGCAAGTTCAAGTCCGAGCGAGCCGCGCAATGCCACGGCGTTTTTGGTTTCCCATTCGAGTTCGCTCAGCTTGCGACCACCGATATGGACGGTTTCTGTCGCTCGAAGATTGAGAACGCCGGCATCCACTGAGGCCGTAATGCCGCTTTGCTCAGCCGCGACGGGCAGGCTGGCGCCCGCCATCAGGACAAGAGAAAGCGGCAGGGAAAATCTCGACAATGGCATAATCGCTCCTGAATGACCGGAGGGCCCGAAATAAGGGCCGTTGCGGGCATTAAAGATGATTATGGTAAATGATCGGTTTATTTTCCGAAAAATACCATTGTGAGTGTTTTTGTACTTTAGTTATAGCTTTATCAGGAGGCGGAGATGAGATTTGAATACTCAGTTTTACTGTCGCCATCCGTGGAGACCGCCTTGCCATCTTCCATTCGAACCTTGCCTTCGGCAAGCCGCTTCAGGGTAAGCGGGTAGAGCTGATGCTCGACTGTCAGGATCCGCGACGCCAGAGTTTCGGCCGTATCGCCGGAAATGACCGGCACCGCACCCTGCGCGATGGTCGGACCTTCATCCATGCCTTCGGTGACGAAATGCACGGTGCAGCCGGAAATCTTCATGCCGCTGTCGATGGCGCGCTGATGGGTGTTGAGGCCGGGGAAAAGCGGCAGCAGGGAAGGGTGGATATTGATGATGCGCCCTTCATAGGGAGCAATAAAATCCCCGGATATCAACCGCATGTAACCGGCGAGACAAATGATATCGGGCGCGATTTCCCCAAGTGCGGCCAGAATGGCGCCCTCATGCTCGGCCTTGCTGGCATAGGTCTTGCGCTCGAAGACCAGCGTGGGAATGCCCATGCCCCGTGCCTTTTCCAGCCCGCCCGCAGATGCCTTGTCCGAGATGACGCAGACGATTTCCGCCGGAAAATCCGCCGTCTGACAGGCCTTGGCCAGCGACACCATGTTGGAGCCGCTGCCGGAAATGAAAACGACGACGCGTTTGCGGCCGGACGGGAAGGCGGCGCTCATCATAGGCCGAGAGCGCCCTTGTAGATGGTGCCATGCGCGCCTTCTTCGCGGGCGACCATGCGGCCGAGCGGGAAGACGGTTTCACCTTCGGCAGTCAGAACCTCGGTGACCTTTTCGGCATTTTCGGCCGAAACGACGACGATCATGCCGACGCCGCAATTGAAGGTGCGCAGCATTTCCTTCGCTTCGACGCCGCCGGTTTTCGCCAGCCACGAGAAGACGGCGGGAACCTTGATCGCATCGAGATCGATTTCGGCAGCGAGATGCTTGGGCAGAACGCGCGGAATATTCTCCGGGAAACCGCCGCCGGTAATATGCGCCAGCGCCTTCAGCGCGCCGGTCTCGCGGATCGCCTTCAAAAGCGGCTTCACATAGATGCGGGTCGGCGTCAGCAGCGCTTCGCCGAGCTTCTTGCCATCCGCGAAGGGGGCAGGCGCGCTCCAGTCGAGACCGGAGATCGACACGATCTTGCGCACCAGCGAAAAGCCGTTGGAGTGAACGCCGGAAGAGGAGAGGCCGAGAATGACGTCGCCTTCGGAAATATCGCCAGCCGGCAGAAGCTGGCCGCGTTCGGCCGCACCCACGGCGAAGCCCGCGAGATCGTAATCGCCATCGGAATACATGCCGGGCATTTCAGCGGTTTCGCCGCCGATCAGCGCACAGCCGGATTCGCGGCAGCCGGCGGCAATGCCGGAAACGATGGCCGCACCCTGGTCCGGGTCGAGTTTGCCGGTAGCGAAATAGTCGAGGAAGAACAGCGGTTCTGCGCCTTGAACGACGAGATCGTTGACGCACATGGCGACGAGATCGATGCCGACGGTGTCGTGATAGTCAGCATCGATGGCGATCTTCAGCTTGGTGCCGACGCCGTCATTGGCGGCCACCAGAACCGGATCGGTGAAGCCTGCGGCTTTCAGATCGAACAGGCCGCCGAAGCCGCCGATTTCGCCATCCGCGCCGGGACGCCGCGTCGAGCGCACCGCCGGTTTGATCTTTTCGACCATCAGGTTGCCGGCGTCGATATCCACACCTGCATCACTATAGGTAAGACCGTTCTTGCCCGACTGGCTCATGGCTCTCGTCTCCGCTGGTTCCTTTGGCGTCGCCATTCGCACGGGACGGGGCCTGATGCAAGGGTTTGAGTGGCAAAAGCTCCGGTTTTTAACGGCTTTGGCGGGGCTTACCGAATTGGGTGCTCACGATGGCTGCGGCGCGGCGCGACAGACGAGATTGAGCAGGCCGTCGTTGGACGTATCGGAATTTTCCTCTATCGGCCGTCCGTTCTCGCCATAACGCGCGGCGATCTCGAAGCCTGCCGCTTCCAGCTGACGGGTCTGGGCAGCAAGGTCGATGAAATAAAACAGGCCGCTCCAGCGATGCGCCTGATCCGCGAGAATGGCATATTCCGGCGTCCGCCGTGTCGAAGGTTGCAGTCGCAGATAGTTGATCCAGCTTTGCGGATGCAGCGAATTCACCACCTCGCGCGGGTGCCAGGAGCGGCGGTGCAGCGGCATGCCGCCGGCCCGCTTCCATTGGCGATTGTGAAACGAAAAGATGAAATATCCGCCGGGCGCAAGAATGCTTCGCACGGCATGGATGATGGCAAGCCGGTCCTCATGGTCGAAGGCGCTTAGAATCGCGAGCGCGCCCAGCACGCAATCGAAACGCTCCGCACCGAACTGGCCGATCGCCCGCACATCCATATCGAGAAACGTGGCGGCTGGAAAATTGCGCCGCGCCAGCGCAAGCATAGGCTGCGAACGGTCGATGCCGATATAGTCTCCCACCAGCGGCAGAAGCGGCTTCGTCGTTCGGCCGGTGCCGACGCCGAGGTCAAGCAGCCGCTTGCCCGCATAGGCATGGCGGAACTGGTCGAGAATGATGCGTTCGGCCGGGTAAAGCTGCTGGTTGTCATACCATTCGGCAACTTCGGGATTATCGAAGAGACCGGCATTATATTCCGCGATGCCATTTTCACTGGTGCTCTGCATCGTGCCCCCCCGGCCGCCGGAGATGAAGGAGCGCCGCTGGCCCGCCCGGCAATATTTGATAGTTGTCTAATATTTACCGTCGGTCAACCTGCCGTTGCGAGGGGTTGGCCGGAAATGAGGGATTTTGCCGCTGTGCGGGCAGCCTCCTTCTGCCCATGCGCGAAAGCGCCGGTCTTGACCATGTGCATGTACGCATCCTATCTCCATCACGGGCGGTGACGGTGCGGCGATAAAGGATGAACGGATGCAACCCCATGTAAGCGGTACGAGCCTGCGCCGGCAGGTTTTTTTCTGGATCGGCGTGCTTGCCGTCTTTGTCCTTTTCCTGATGGTCTTCAGCTCCATTCTCCTGCCTTTCGTGGCGGGCATGGCGCTTGCCTATTTTCTCGATCCGGTTGCCGACTGGCTGGAACGGCGCGGCTTGAGCCGGTTGATGGCGACCGTCGTCATCCTCGTCTCCTTTGTGCTGATCTTTGCGCTGTCGCTCATCATCATCATCCCGCTGATCGCCGCCCAGGCCTCGGAATTCATCACGCGCATCCCGCAATATATCTCGTCATTGCAGCAGCTGATTGCCGGCGCCGACACCAATCTCCTGCCGGATTGGGTCAGCAGCCAGATCGACGCCGTGAAGGAGAATTTTTCAAAGCTTTTGACCGAAGGTGCCGGTTTCATCGGCACGTTGCTGACGCAGATATGGAATTCCGGCAAATCGCTGGTCGATGTCATGTCGCTGCTGGTCGTTACGCCCGTGGTCGCCTTCTATCTGCTGCTCGACTGGGACCGGATGATCGACAAGGTCGATAGCTGGATACCGCGCGACTATGTCCATACCGTCCGGCAGATCGCCCGCGACATGGACAAGACCATTGCCGGTTTCGTGCGCGGGCAGGGGTCGCTCTGCATCATTCTCGGCGTTTATTATGCCGTCGGCCTGTCACTGGTTGGCTTGAATTTCGGCCTGCTGATCGGCCTTTTTTCAGGCCTCATCAGTTTCATTCCCTATATCGGCTCCATGGTCGGCCTCATCCTCGCCGTCGGCGTCGCCATCGTGCAGTTCTGGCCGGATTACATCTATGTGTTTCTGACGCTCGTCGTGTTCTTTTCCGGCCAGTTCATCGAAGGCAACATCCTGCAGCCGAAGCTTGTCGGCAAAAGCGTAGGCCTGCATCCGGTCTGGCTGATGTTCGCCCTTTTCGCCTTCGGTGCACTTTTCGGTTTCGTCGGGCTTCTCGTCGCGGTGCCAGCTGCGGCGGCGGTCGGTGTGCTTGTCCGCTTCGCCTTGTCGCGGTATCTTGAAAGCGATCTTTACCATGGGCATGCCGCCAACCTTCCCTGGGACACAAACCCTGCCCTGGAAGAAGGGAAAACGTCCTCCGGCAAGGTTGACTCTCAGAGCTGACGATGACTGACCAAATCAAAACCGACAACGCCCGGTCGAAGGCCGAGCAGCTGCCGCTCGCATTCTCGCACCAGTCCGCTTCCGGCAGGGATGATCTCCTCGTCTCCGCCTCGCTTGCGGCTGCCGTCAGCCTCATCGATGAATGGCCGAACTGGCGCTCGCCCGTCGTCGTGCTGGCCGGGCCGCCGGGTTCGGGAAAATCGCATCTCGCCAATATCTGGAAAAATATCAGCGACGCGCGCGACATTCACCCCCAGACGGGCTCGGATGCTGCGCGTGCGGCCGAAACGGGGCCTGTTCTTTTCGAGGACGCCGACCGGCGCGGTTTTAACGAAACGGAACTCTTCCATGTCATCAACAGCGTACGCCAGCACGGCACCACGCTTTTGATGACGAGCCGGCAATGGCCGGCCGCATGGCCCGTGACGCTGCCCGATCTGCGCTCGCGCCTCAAAGCCGTAACGGTGGTGGAAACCGGCGAGCCGGACGAGGGGCTTTTGGCGCAGGTGCTGGTGAAACTCTTCGCCGACAGGCAGCTTTACATGGATGACAAACTCATAGGTTACATCGTCAATAGAATGGAGCGTTCGCTCGATACGGCCCAGACGATCGTGGACCGTATAGACCGGCTGGCGCTTTCGCGTGGAACGAGAATTACACGTCCTCTGGTGGCGGAGGTCCTCAATGCGATGGACAACGCAGCGGCGGGCAGCGGACTGGACGTCGATTGACTGTCACAGTTCCGTCGTCAAACTGTTATACGGGCAAGAAGGACGATCGCGCGATGCAGCAGGATCACGGGACGGAAATCGGTCAGGGGATGGAACAGGGAATGGACGCTATCGCGCAGGAAGACTTCAACAAGGTTCAGCCGGTGACCGAAGGCGAGAGCCTGTGGGACAGCCCGGCGCGTTTCATCAACCGCGAATTCTCCTGGCTCCAGTTCAACCGCCGCGTTCTCGAAGAAACGCTGAACACGGATCATCCGCTGCTGGAGCGGCTGCGTTTCCTCTCCATCTCGGCCGCCAACCTCGATGAATTCTTCATGGTCCGCGTCGCCGGCCTGGAAGGGCAGGTGCGCCAGAAGATCACCGTCAAGACGCCGGACGGCAAGACACCGGCCGAGCAGCTCGAAGATATTCTGAAGGAAATCGACAATCTGCAGATGGAGCAGCAGGCATCGCTCGCCGTTCTGCAACAATATCTCGCCAAGGAAGAAATTTTCATCGTGCGGCCGGCCGCACTTTCGGATGCGGACCGCACCTGGCTGGAAACGGAGTTCGAGGAACGCATGTTCCCCGTTTTGACGCCGCTCTCCATCGACCCGGCGCACCCGTTCCCCTTCATTCCCAATCTCGGCTTTTCCATGGGCCTGCAGCTCGACAGCGTCAACGGCCGCGAGCCGATGACGGCGCTGTTGCGCCTGCCGCCCGCGCTCGACCGTTTCGTGCGCCTGCCTGACGAAAAGAACGCCATCCGATACATCACTCTTGAAGATGTGGTCGGCCTGTTCATCCACCGGCTCTATCCCGGTTACACCGTGCGCGGTTCCGGTACGTTCCGCATCATCCGCGACAGCGATATTGAGGTGGAGGAAGAGGCGGAAGATCTGGTCCGTTTCTTCGAGAGCGCGCTGAAGCGCCGCCGCCGCGGTTCCGTTATCCGCATCGAGACTGACAGCGAAATGCCGCAGTCGCTGCGCCAGTTCGTGGTGCATGAGCTTGGCGTGCCTGATAATCGTGTTGCCGTTCTGCCCGGCCTTCTCGCGCTCAACACCATCTCGGAAATCGTCCGCGCGCCGCGCGACGACCTGAAATTCGAACCCTACAACGCCCGTTTCCCCGAGCGCGTGCGCGAACATGCCGGCGATTGCCTCGCCGCCATCCGCGAAAAGGACATGGTGGTTCACCATCCCTATGAAAGCTTCGACGTGGTCGTGCAGTTCCTGCTGCAGGCCGCGCGCGATCCCGAAGTGCTCGCCATCAAGCAGACGCTCTACCGCACCTCCAATGACAGCCCGATCGTTCGCGCGCTGATCGATGCGGCCGAAGCCGGTAAATCCGTTACCGCGCTGGTCGAGCTGAAGGCGCGTTTCGACGAAGAGGCGAATATCCGCTGGGCGCGCGATCTGGAGCGCGCCGGCGTGCAGGTCGTCTTCGGCTTCATCGAACTCAAGACCCACGCCAAGATGTCGATGGTTGTGCGCCGCGAGGACGGCAAGCTCAGAACCTATTGCCATCTCGGCACCGGCAACTATCACCCGATCACCGCCAAGATCTATACCGACCTGTCCTTCTTCACCTGCAACCCGAAGATCGCCCATGACATGGCGAATATCTTCAACTTCATCACGGGTTACGGCGAACCGGAAGAGGGCATGAAGCTGGCCGTTTCGCCTTATACGCTGCGCGCCCGCATCGTAAAGCACATCAACGAAGAGATCGAACATGCCAAGCGCGGCGCGCCGGCGGCGATCTGGATGAAGATGAATTCGCTGGTCGATCCTGAAATCATCGACACGCTCTACCGCGCCAGCGCGGCGGGCGTGGAGGTCGATCTCGTCGTGCGCGGCATCTGCTGCCTGCGCCCGCAGGTGCCCGGTCTGTCGGATAACATCCGCGTCAAATCCATCGTCGGCCGCTTCCTCGAACACAGCCGCATCTTCTGCTTCGGCAATGGTTTCGGCCTGCCGTCGGACAAGGCGCTGGTCTATATCGGCTCGGCCGACATGATGCCGCGCAACCTTGATCGGCGCGTGGAAACGCTGGTTCCGCTCACCAATCCCACCGTGCATGAGCAGGTTCTTTCACAGATTATGCTTGGCAATCTCATTGACAACCAGCAGAGCTACGAGATACTTGCGGACGGAACGTCGAGGCGCATCGAGGTGCGTAAAGGCGAAGAACCGTTCAACGCGCAGCACTATTTCATGACCAATCCCAGCCTTTCCGGACGTGGTGAAGCCTTGAAATCCAGTGCGCCCAAATTGATTGCCGGGTTGATTTCGTCCCGCAAGAAACAGGCTGAATGACTCGATCAGAAGCACAGGGGCGGCTGACCGGCCTTGCCCCCGTTTCCGTCATAGATATTGGTTCGAACTCCGTTCGTCTCGTCGTATATGAAGGTCTTTCCCGCGCGCCTGCGGTGCTGTTCAACGAAAAGGTCCTGTGCGGCCTCGGCAAGGGACTGGCGCTGACGGGCCGTATGCATGAGGAAGGCGTCAGCCGGGCGCTGATGGCGCTTCGGCGTTTCCATGTCCTTTCCGAGCAGGCGCAGGCGCAGAAGCTTTATGTGCTGGCGACGGCTGCGGCGCGTGAGGCGGAAAACGGCCCGGAGTTCATCCGCGAGGCAGAAGCCATACTCGGCTGCGAGATCGAGGTACTGTCAGGCGAAAAGGAAGCGCTTTATTCCGCCTATGGCGTGATCAGCGGTTTCCATGATCCAGACGGCATCGCCGGCGATTTGGGCGGCGGTTCGCTCGAGCTCATCGACATCAAGGGCAAGAGCTGCGGCGAGGGCATCACCCTGCCGCTCGGCGGCCTGCGGCTGTCGGAGCAGTCGGACGGCTCGCTGGAAAAAGCGGCGACGATTGCCAGAAAACACGTCAAATCCTTCGCCAAGCTTCTGGCGGCGGGTGAGGGGCGCACCTTTTACGCGGTGGGCGGCACCTGGCGAAACATCGCCAAGCTGCATATGGAGATATCGGGCTATCCGCTGCATATGATGCAGGGCTATGAATTGCCGCTGGAGGAAATGCTGAATTTTCTCGAGGAGGTCATCGTCTCCCGGGATAGCAAGGACCCGGCCTGGCAAGCGGTCTCCAAGAACCGCCGCTCGCTTCTGCCCTTCGGCGCCATCGCCATGCGCGAAGTTCTGAAAATGATGAAGCCGGCCAGAATCGCCTTTTCGGCGCAGGGCGTGCGCGAAGGTTATCTCTATTCGCTGCTGACGGAAGAGGAGCGGGATTCCGATCCGCTGCTGGTTGCCGCCGATGAACTTGCCATTCTGCGCGCCCGCTCGCCGGAACATGCGCGCGAACTGGCGGACTGGAGCGGCCGCACCTTCCCGGTCTTCGGCGTTGATGAGACCGAAGAGGAGAGCCGTTACCGGCAGGCGGCCTGCCTTCTCGCCGATATCAGCTGGCGCGCCCATCCCGATTATCGCGGATTGCAGGCGCTCAACATCATCGCCCATTCCTCCTTCGTGGCGATCACCCATCCCGGCCGCGCCTATATTGCACTCGCCAATTATTATCGCTTCGAAGGTCTGAACGACAACGGTACCACGCAGCCGCTCGCCGCCATGGCGGGTGACCGGTTGCAGGAGCTTGGTAAATTGCTCGGCGGCCTGCTGCGCGTCGTCTATCTCTTCTCGGCTTCAATGCCGGGCGTCGTCGACCACCTCAAATTCCGCAAATCCGGCAATCCCGATCTCGATCTGGAATTCGTCGTGCCGCACGATTATTGCGATTTCGCCGGCGAGCGGCTGGACGGGCGTTTGCAGCAACTGGCGAAGCTGACGGGCAAGCGGCTGGCATTCGTGTTCGAATAACGAACGGCGCGTTTCTGTTTCGCGACAGGACGGTTCTTGCGTCCGCTAGGACCAGCGCTCGCAAAAGGCTTCTATGTCGCTCGACTGAAAGTCGGAAAGCCGCGCCATGATCGTTTCGAATGGCCAATCCCACCACGCGATTGATGCAAGCTTTTCCGCGATGGGCCGCGAAAATCGTTCGCGAATGATTTTTGCGGGAACGCCGCCGACGATGGTGTAGGGCAGCACGTCTCTGGTGACGACCGCGCCGGCGGCGAGCACTGCCCCGTCTCCAACCGTGACACCCGGCAAGACGATAACGCCGTGACCGATCCAGACATCGTGACCGATGACGGCGCGGTCCTCCCTGCGCCGGTCGAAAAAGGCGTCATCGCGCACGGCATCCGCAGAATAATATTCAGGGCAATAGCTGAAACGGTGCATGGATGGCCGGTCCATCGGATGGTTCGGAGCGCCTATCCTGACCTCTGCGGCGATGGCGCAGAATTTTCCGATCGTTGCATCGCCCACCATGCAACGGGGGCCAAGATAGGAGTAATTGCCGAGCTCGGCATTGTGCAGGGAGGTGTCAGCCAGAATTTCGCAGCATTCGCCGATGCTTGAATCTCTTATGCTCGCCGTCGCATGGACGACGGTCTCCGCAATTTTCGGGCGCTTGATCTGTGCGGTCGAATCCATTCCAGCCTCCGGATTTGCGCCTGCTTAAACGGCGATGATGAAGGTGCTGTGACGTGAAATGGCGATAGGGGTCCGGCCGGGCTGGGCATCCTCTCTAAAACGCAGATCGCGCGCGATGCCGCGTGACGCGAAATCCTGCATTCACTCGGAATGTATCACTTGCCGGGGACATCCGCCGCGGCAGGCGTTTTCTTCCAGTAGTGGTCGGATATGTTTTGCGCATTCCGAATGATGTGGCCGGCGATTTCGGGGTCTCCGCCCTCGAAGGTTTTCGGGTCCGCCCCGCATAACATCAGGAAGAGCTGCTGATGGGCGACGGCGGCAAAATAGTCGCGGGGCGGTGGCTGCATGTCTGAATCGACGGCCCGGAATGCCTCAGTTACCTCTTTGCTGGCACGTTCGAGCGCTGCGTGAATGGTGGCCATCGTCGCTGCTTCCGTGCGCTCCAATATGGCCTGTACCTGCCGTTCCGCCGGTGTCAGGACCGGGCAACTCTCGCTCATCGAATATCTCTCCTGTCGGTGCAACCATTCCACCTGGCGATATTATCGCAAGGATTGTGTCCGCTTTGCGGGAAAGATTGACATCTTGGTCTCGGAGCGTAACACCCTGGCTGGCCACCGTGCCGCGATGCGCTTTTGCTAACGGCTCAGCCGTGCCCGAGCGCCTTGCGGATGCAGGCGCTGAGATAGGCATATTGCAGCGGCGTTATCGTCGCCATGGCTTCCGTGCGGCTGGCAAGCCTGTCCTGATAGCCGACCGGAATATCGAACTGGCTGAAGGTGAAATCCCAGCGGGTGCCTTCGACGATATTGTAAAAATGGTCGGCACCGCTGACAGCGGTTTTGGCAAGCTCTCCGCCGAAAATATCCTGTACCACCAGCGCGGTGACGCTGCCTTGGCCCTTGGCGGGGTTTTCGCGCGACCAGAGGCCGCTCGTCTCGCCCGACCAGCTTTTCTTCAGGGCGTAATAAAGTCTTTCTGCATGGTCCTGCATGAAACGTCTTCTTTTCCGTTAGCTCTGGAAAATCGGAACGGAGCGCCATGCAGACATTTGTGTCTGCCGGGCGCTCCGTCCGGATCATTCGCAGCCGTCAAAGCAAGTGACAGCAGCCTTCGTCTTATTTCGCCTCAAGCAGGTCCTTGACCTCCAACAGGACGAATTCGTTGTCGTCAGCCTTGTCCAGCGCACGGCCGGCCGAGAAGGGCAGGTTGTTGTCGTTGCCGACGACGATATGGGTGGCATCGACGCGGTCGACATTCTCGATGGTGACGAAAGGCATGTCGTAATAGCCGTTGCCGCCGCCCTGACGTTTCTTGTTGTCAGGATCGGAGATCTTCAGAAGATCGATATAGCCGATCTTGCGGGCGGCCTTGCCGACATTGGCGTCATTGAACTCGATCTTGTAGATGCGCTTGACCTTGGAAGGCACGGCAAAGCAGTTTGCTTCCGGCTTCTTCGGATCGGCGCAGGCCTTGTCGGACGTGCCGGCGCCGTTGTCGCGCTCAATGACGAGCGCGGTGGTGTCATCCAGCATGTTGAAGTCGCCGATTGCCTCGCCGCCTTCCGCCAGCGGATAAAGCCAGCTGCGGCCGGTCCACGCCTTCTTGGCGGTGTCGAGTTCGATGATGCGCAGCGCGGTCGCGCCGTCATCGGTTTTTTCCACCTGGCCGTCGGCCATGTAGAGCGGGCCTTCCAGCAGGCCATAGAGCTTCGAGCCATCCTTTGAGAGCGCCATGCCCTCATAACCGCCGGAGCGCTTCAAGTTGAAAGCGGGCATTTTCTGCGTGGGGTTGCCGGGCAGGGCAAGAGCCGGATGGTCGGGAGACTTCACCTCGATGTCGCCGGCCTTGGTAGAGATCACGTCGGTCAGCTTGCCGTCGCGGGTGAATTTCAGAATGTAGGGGCCGAATTCTTCGCCGACCCAGAAACCGTCAGCGACCGGCTGAATGGATTCGACGTCGAAATCCGCACCCGTCAGGTAACGCTTGCTCGAGCCTTCCAGAACGATGGGGAAGGGCGCTTTCATGTCGGGATCGGAAAGGAAGACGGTTTCAAGCGCGTTGACCTTGCCGGCGTCCCAATCGAACTTCAGATGGTGGAGCATCAGCATGGCGTCGCTGGAATTGAGCTTGGAACCGAAACCGTTGTCGGAAAGGCTCCAGAAGCTGCCGTCCGGCATCGCCCTGATGCCGGAAAAGCCCTGCATCGGCTGGCCGTTGAACGGCATGGAAAGGCCGGTCAGGCGCACGCCGTCCTTGCCGGGCACGGTGCCGAGGCCCTCGGCGCGCTTGCGGTCGGCGGTGGTGAATTTGGCGGAGGTCTTGAGGTGCTCCGGCGCATCGGCAGGTGCGGCGATCATGGTGTTGGCAGGCAGAATGGCGTGCGAGACCAGCTTTGCCGGAAATTCCTTTTCCGCCGCATGTGCCGCGCCGGCGAGCGCGAGAACCGCGAAAGGTGCAAAAAGAATGTGCTTCATGATGGAGACCCCTCTCAATACCTGTTGAAGACAAGATTGACGCGATAGGGTCGTCGCATGACAGGCAGGTGATTGCCGTTTGAAGCTTTGATGAATTTTGATGACGGCCATCATCGGCAGATGGGCCGCACGGCTTTTTTTGTCGATGGCCCTTATGCGGCGGGCGCCTGATATTGGCTGAGCGTGCAGACGCCGAGCGTCTGTCCACGGCCCTTGACGGCATGTTCGCCCAGATATTCGCTGCGCACGCCCTTCGGAAGCACCAGCTGATGGGCAAGGTCAGCGGAAATCAGCACCGGGTGACCGAGCATCTTGCTCAGCGATTCGAGCCGCGACGTTGTGTTCACCGTGTCGCCAAAATAGGTAATCTTGTGGTGATCGACACCGATTTCCGCGGTGATGACCGGCCCGCCATGAATGGCGAAGCGCAGGCGCGGCACCTCGCCGAAGCGGGCGAGCCACATGTCGCGGGTGTTTTCAATGGTCGCCTGAATATCGAAGACGCAGCGCACACAGGCCGCCCGCCGGATCGCCATGTGATAGGGCCAGGTGATGATGGCGGCGTCGCCGATATAGTCGTCGATGACGCCGCCGTGTTTTCTGACCGGTGCGGCATAACTTGCAAAAATTTCGCCGAGAAATTCCTGGGCCTTCAGGTCGCCATGGGTTTCGGCGAAGGAGGTGGAGCCGACGAGATCGATGAAGATGAAGACGCGGTCTTCGCTGACCGGCCGGCGGTAACGCCCCAGGATGAGGTCGATGAAGATATCGCGGCCGAGAAGCTCGCGCACCCGCATGATGAAGACGATGATGCCGCAGACAATGAGGGTGAAGATTAGCGTCTGCACCTCGGCATGGACGGCGCGTTTCCAGGTGCCGGGAAATATCCCGCTCAACCACAGGATCGTGCCGCCAAGCCCGAAGCCGCAAAAGACGAGGATGGCATAGATGACGAGGCCGACGGCGATATAGGCCGGCGTCGGCAGGGCGCTCACCTGCCGCGACAGGCCGGGCATGATATAACCACGCTCGAAGGCGAGGATGGGTGCGCAGGCAAACAGCGCATAGGTAGCGCCAATCAATGCACCGCCGCCATATTCCAGAAAGGCGTAGGCCACGCCGCTGCCGGCCACGGCAACGAAGAGCACCACGTAATCCAGAATGGGCAGCAATTTTCTCATGTCGGTTCTTGGGTCTCGGGAAGGGGAGGCTTTGGTCTTGGGAAAGAAGGGCAGGCCGCTCCCTTCGGTCGAAGCTTCTGTTCAGGTCATATGCGACATTAATGTGGAAAAAGCGCCGCAAAAAGTGAGCAATCGGTAAGGTTGCATGAAGGATTGGTGAGGCTGTTGCGCTGTTGCAGCAAAATCGGCGTTGCCGCCGTTCTACGCCTGATAGGATGTTCTGTAATAGACGGTTTCAAGCGGGGATTGCGGCCGGTCATTTGGCGAGCGGTTCGACCATTTGACGGGGAAGGCGGAAAAACGCAGCCGGTTGCCGTCGATCCAGGCCCGGTCGAACAGAGTTTCTCCCTTGCGGGCGAAGATGATGGCGGCGCAGGTGCGGCCATCAACGTCGAAGGGAGTGTTCTCCCTCCAGCCGCTCAAGCCGCAGCCCATGCCTTTCGGGTCGCGATTATAGCGGCCGACGACGTGGCCGTTGGCGTGGAAAGCGGCGGGCCGTTACGGCTCGCCTGCCGCAACCTCCACCGCCTCGACCTTCTTGCCAGCGAAACGCAGCGCCACTTCGCCATTGATGAGCTTCAGGGCCACATCGCCGAAGAGTTCCCGCCGCCAGCCGGTCAGCGCCGCCACGGTTGCCTTTTCGCCCTCGGCGGCGATCTTGTCCAGATCGTCGCTATTGGCGATGACCTTGGCGGCGACGCCATGCTTGTCCGCCGTCAGCTTCAGCAGAACTTTCAGAAGTTCCACGGCAGCGCCGGAGCCTTCCGGTGCGTGGCTGTGACGCGGTGCCTTCGGCATTTCCTCTTTCGGCAGCGCCAGCGCCGCATTCACCGTTTCGACGATGGCGGTGCCGGAGGCGGAGCGCTCCCAGCCCTTGGGGATGGTGCGAAGCCGCGACAGCGCCTCGGCGTCCTTCGGCTGCTGCTGGGCGATTTCGAAGATCGCATCGTCCTTCAGCACGCGTGAGCGCGGAACGTTGCGGGAGCGCGCCTCACGCTCGCGCCAGGCGGCGATGAATTTGAGGATGGCAAGCTCGGTCGGCTTGCGCAGGCGCGATTTCAGCCGCAACCAGGCATCGTCGGGATGCATGTCATAGGTGTCGCGAGACTCGAGAATATCCATCTCTTCGGTCAGCCACAGCGAGCGGCCTTCGCGCTCGAGCTGGGCTTTCAGCGAGAGATAGACATCCCGCAGATGGGTCACGTCGGCCAGCGCGTAATCCAGCTGCTTTTCGGTCAGCGGACGGCGGCTCCAGTCGGTGAAACGCGAGGATTTGTCGATCTGGACGTTTTTGATCTTCTGCACCAGCTGGTCGTAGGAGATCGAATCGCCGAAACCGCAGACCATGGCGGCAACCTGCGTGTCGAAGATCGGGTGCGGAATAAGCCCGCCGAGATGGTAGATGATCTCGATATCCTGTCGCGCCGCATGGAAAACCTTCACGACAGCAGGATTGGCCATCAGTTCGAAAAGAGGGGTCAGGTCGAGACCCTTCGCCAGCGGATCGACCAGCACTTCGAGCGTCGGGCTTGCCATCTGCACCAGGCAGAGTTCCGGCCAGAAGGTCGTTTCCCGCAGAAATTCGGTGTCGATGGTGATGAATTCCGATTTCGCCAGTTCCGTGCAGGCTTCGGCGAGGGCGGCAGTCGTTTCAATCATTGTTATTGGCCAATCGTGAAAATTATCCGTCTTACTTTCCCTTTGCCGGGCGCATGTCAATACAAAGCCCGCTTTCGAAGGCTCAAGGATCGTTTTTCTCGGGCGGATGGGGCTCCGCTTCATCCTTTTTGGGTGGCGGAGCCGCGGCGAGCTTCTGGAAATAGGCTGAGGTGCGCAAAAGCGAGCTGAACCGCCAGTTCCGCTCCTCCACGGGCACACCTTCGCGCACCTGCAGCCGGTAGATGGTATAGGCGATGAAAACGATCTGGATCGCTGCCGTATAGCTGAATAGCGCCTTCGGGCCGAACTGGTCGATCAGCACGGAGGCGAGCAGCGGCCCGACGGTTGCGCCCACCGACCAGAAGAACAGCAGTCCGGCCGACATCATCGCATGTTCGCCTTCCCTGGCATGGTCGTTGCCATGAGCGGAACTCAGCGAATAGAGCGGCAGGGCGAAGGCGCCGAAGATGAAGACGCCGATGATGTTGCTCCACTCATCGGTTCCGGCGAAGAAGGCGAGAAACAGGCCGACGACGACCGAGCCCGCCGTGGTGGCGAGAATGATGATGCGCCGGTCATAACGGTCGGAATAGACGCCGAGCGGATATTGCAGCACCACGCCGCCAATGATGCCGGCGCTCATGAAGGTGGCGATGGCGGTGACGGAAAGGCCGATCTGTTCGGCATAGATCGGGCCGATATTACGAAACGCCGCCATGCTGAGACCAACGGCCACGCAGCCGACCACGGCAAGCGGCGAGATGCGCCACACCGCGAAGAGATTGAAGGGTATCTGTTTCGGCGGCGCGGGGTTGGATTTGTCGGCAAGCGAGATCGGCACCAGCGACAGCGTCAGCGCCATGGCGATCAGCGAAAACACCACGGGTCCGTCGATGCCCGCGACGGGAATGATATATTGCGCAAGCGTGACGGAGCCGAGATCGACGAAACGATAGATGGAGAGCGTGCGCGCCCGATTGGAATTGGTGACCTGCGCGTTGATCCAGCTTTCGATGGCCGCGAAAAGACAGGCGACGGCAATGCCGGTGACGAAGCGCATCAGCATCCAGAACAGGGGATGCATAAGGAGCGGCATGGCGATCGCTGCGGCGGATGCGACGGCCGCCATGGTGGCGAAGGTGCGGATATGGCCGATCTTGCGCAGAAGCCGCGTCACCGAAATGCAGCCAAGCGCGAAACCGAAGCTGTAGGCGGCGCTGATGAGGCCGATGGTGCTGGCGGAAAACCCTTCGGAGAGACCGCGCAGTGCTATATAGGTTCCCTGCAGGCCGTTGCCGCCGATCAGGATGCCGGCGGTGACGAGAAGCGGGATAAGAGGTCTGATCTGGCTCATTGCGGGCCGACTCGGTTTGGCGGGCTGGATTAGTCCTATCTAAAGCGAAGGCAGGGGAAAGGACAGGCTGAAGGCGACATTGTTGTGCTTTGCCTTGACAAATCAGGCTGGCCATGCGCTTTTCCGGCAAATTTCGACAGTGCCGCCCATCTGGCCTCCATCAGGCCCACGACACGTTCCAGGATAAAAAAATGCATCGTTACCGCAGCCACACCTGTGCCGCTCTCCGCAAGTCCGACGTCGGCGAAACCGTTCGCCTTTCCGGTTGGGTTCATCGCGTGCGAGATCATGGCGGCGTTCTCTTCATCGACCTTCGCGACCATTACGGCATCACCCAGGTGGTGGCCGATCCGGACAGCCCGGCCTTCAAGGTTGCCGAAACCGTGCGCGGCGAATGGGTCATCCGCATCGATGGCCTCGTCAAGGCGCGCTCGGAAGACACCGTCAACAAGGGCATGGCGACCGGCGAGATCGAGCTTTATGCGCAGGAAATCGAGGTTCTCGGCGTTGCCAAGGAACTGCCGCTGCCGGTCTTCGGCGAGCCTGATTATCCTGAAGACGTTCGCTTGAAATACCGCTTCCTCGATCTTCGCCGTGAAACGCTGCACAAGAACATCGTCAAGCGCACGCAGATCATCTCCGCCATGCGCACCGGCATGGCCGATGCCGGCTTTGCCGAATATACGACGCCGATCCTCACCGCTTCCTCGCCGGAAGGCGCGCGCGACTTCCTCGTGCCGTCGCGCATCCATGAAGGCAAGTTCTTCGCGCTGCCGCAGGCGCCGCAGCAGTACAAGCAGCTTCTGATGGTGGCCGGTTTCGACCGTTATTTCCAGATCGCGCCGTGCTTCCGCGATGAAGACCCGCGCGCCGACCGCCTGCCGGGCGAGTTCTACCAGCTCGACGTCGAAATGAGCTTCGTGACCCAGGAAGATGTCTGGACGACGATGGAGCCGATGATGACGGCCGTGTTCGAGAAATTCGCCGAAGGCAAGCCGGTTACGAAACAGTGGCCGCGCATTCCCTATGACGAGGCGATCCGCAAATATGGTTCCGACAAGCCGGACCTGCGCAACCCGATCGTCATGGAAGCCGTGACAGAACATTTCGACGGTTCGGGCTTCAAGGTCTTCGCCAACATGATCGCTTCCAACCCCAAGGTTCAGGTCTGGGCCATCCCGGCCAGGACCGGCGGCTCGCGCGCTTTCTGCGACCGCATGAACGCATGGGCGCAGTCTCAGGGCCAGCCCGGCCTCGGCTATATCTTCTGGAAGGAAGAGGACGGCAAGGTCGGCGGTTCCGGTCCGCTCGCCAAGAACATCGGCGAGGAACGCACCGAGGCGCTGCGCCAGCAGCTCGGCCTTGAGGCAGGCGATGCCTGCTTCTTCGTCGCCGGCGATCCCGCCAAGTTCTACAAATTCGCCGGCGAGGCGCGCACCCGCGCTGCCGACGAACTGAACCTGATCGACCGCGACCGTTTCGAAATGTGCTGGATCGTCGATTTCCCCTTCTTCGAATATAACGAGGAAGAAAAGAAGATCGACTTCGCCCACAACCCCTTCTCCATGCCGCAGGGCGGTCTGGAAGCGCTGGAAGAGCAGGATCCGCTCTCCATCAAGGCGTTCCAGTATGACGCGGTCTGCAACGGCTTCGAAATCGCCTCCGGCTCGATCCGTAACCAGTCGCCCGAGCTGATGGTCAAGGCCTTCGAAAAGGTGGGCCTGTCGCAGAGCGATGTGGAAGAGCGCTTCGGCGGTCTCTATCGCGCCTTCCAGTACGGCGCGCCTCCGCATGGCGGCTGCGCATTCGGTATCGACCGCGTGGTCATGCTGCTGGTTGGCGCGAAGAACCTGCGCGAAATCACGCTGTTCCCGATGAACCAGCAGGCGCAGGACTTGCTGATGAACGCGCCGTCGCCGGCAACGCCGACGCAGCTTCGTGAGCTGGCGCTGCGCGTCGTTCCGTCCAAGAAGGACTGATATGGTGAAGACGCTGCTCGACCGGGTTCGCGCAGCCTTCACCCGTGCATTGGCGGCCGCTCTTGCGGCCGCTTTTGCGTTCTGGGTCGCGCATCGGTGGCTGGGCCACCCGCAACCCGTCTTTGCCGCAATCAGCGCACTTATCTGCCTTGCTCCGGGAATTCCAAGCCATGTTCGTCAGGGCCTAGGCCTGATGGTTGGTGTCACCGTCGGCATTCTCGTTGGGGAGATTGCGCTCCTTGTCCCGCATGACTTCGCTGAAATCCGGCTGGCCTCGGCGACCTTCATCGCCATGATCCTTGCGTCCATGTT
The DNA here is from genome assembly GCF_027871605.1 of Agrobacterium sp. CFBP 3001. NCBI lineage: Bacteria > Pseudomonadati > Pseudomonadota > Alphaproteobacteria > Hyphomicrobiales > Rhizobiaceae > Agrobacterium > Agrobacterium sp. CFBP 3001. Next base: position 161,288 of record NZ_JAQAHD010000005.1, on the reverse strand, counting down.
CGGTCTGCCGCCGGTCGTGCCGATACAGGCAGGCGCTTCAGCCATGCTGGTGCTCTTAATGGGGCCGCAGGCTGCCGGTTTTGTCCGTTTTGTCGATGTGATCGTGGGCGTGGCGACCGGTGTAGCCGTAGCGCTCGTCTTCTTTCGCGAGCGGCTGAAGCTCTAGCGGTCTTGCGCAAAGCGGCATGAGCATACGATCGCAGACATCGAAAGCGGGCGCGCAACTTGCGGCCCGCTTTTTTGCTGTTTATAGGTGAATTACTCACCACGGACCCGGTGAAACTCCGGGTGGCTCTTCTGGCCGCCGATCCGCCAGACAACGCAAAGCACCGACATTCCATTTCAATCTACCGGACATGGCTCCGGCCGGTGCGTCATTCTTTGCGAAAAAATCAGATGAACAGATTTCAGACTTACAGACGTGAGTGGTTTTCCAATATTCGCGGCGATCTCCTTTCCGGCATCGTCGTGGCACTCGCCCTCATTCCAGAAGCCATCGGCTTTTCCGTCATCGCCGGGGTCGATCCGAAGGTGGGATTGTTCGCCTCCTTTGCGATTGCCTGCGTTTCTGCCTTCACCGGCGGTAGACCTGGGATGATCTCGGCGGCAACCGCCGCCACGGCCGTCCTGATGGTTACGCTCGTCAAGGAACACGGGCTGCAATATCTCTTCGCCGCCACCATCCTCATGGGCGTGCTGCAAATTCTGGCGGGCCTTGTAAAACTTGGCCGGGTGATGCGCTTCGTCTCGCGTTCGGTCATGACCGGCTTCGTCAACGCGCTGGCGATCCTGATCTTCATGGCGCAATTGCCGGAACTGATCGGCGTCCCGGTCGAAACCTATGTCATGATCGCGGCCGGTCTTGCAATCATCTATCTCTTCCCGCTGATCACCAAGATCGTTCCGTCGCCGCTGGTCGCCATCATCGTTCTCACCTGTGTCGCCGTTTTCTCGGGCATGGATATCCGCACGGTCGGCGATCTCGGTGAATTGCCCTCGACGCTGCCGATATTCGCCCTGCCGCAGGTGCCGCTGACCTTCGAGACGTTACAGATCATCTTTCCCTATTCCGTCGCGCTCGCCGCCGTCGGTCTGCTGGAATCGCTGCTGACAGCGCAGATCGTCGACGACATGACGGATACGGGCAGCAACAAGAGCCGGGAATGCATCGGGCAGGGGACGAGCAACATCGCCTCCGCCCTCATCGGCGGCATGGGCGGCTGCGCCATGATCGGCCAGTCCGTCATCAATGTCAGCTCCGGCGGTCGTGGCCGCTTGTCCACTTTCGTCGCGGGCGCGTTCCTGCTGTTCCTCATACTGGTGCTGGATGATCTCGTGCGCATCATTCCCATGGCTGCGCTGGTGGCGGTGATGATCATGGTCTCCATCGGCACATTCTCGTGGCGCTCCATCCTCGATCTGCGCCGCAACCCGCCATCCTCCAGCATCGTCATGCTGGTCACGGTCGGCACGGTGCTTGCGACCCATGATCTTGCAAAGGGCGTGCTGGCCGGCGTCCTTCTCTCTGGCGTGTTTTTCGCGGGCAAGGTGTCGAAACTCTTCCATGTCCGGTCGGAGCTTTCAGCCGATGGCCGGGAGCGGATCTATCGTGTCGACGGCCAGATTTTCTTCGCCTCGACGGAGAGCTTCATTGCCGCCTTCGATTTCGCCGAAGAGGTTGAGGCGGTGACAATCGATGTCACGCAGGCGCATTTGTGGGATATTTCCGCAGTCGGCGCTCTGGACAAGGTGGTGCTGAAATTCCGCAAGGCCGGCAGGCGGGTCGAGGTGGTCGGTGTCAACGAGGCGAGCGCCCACATGATCGACCGCTTCGCCCTGCACGATAAACAGGATGGCGCTGCCGCGCCGCTGCACTGAGCGCAAAAGAAAAGCCCCGGCATGACCGGGGCTTTTTTAGTTTTATTCGTTTGCCGTCACCGTGACACCGAGCATTTTCGGCAGAGTGTTCGGCGCGCCCATCGCAGCGCCCATGATCATCGGGAACGGAACCGGCTTTTCCGGCTCCGCCGTGATCGAGAAGTTCTTCGGATTGTCGACATAGGCGTTGACGGCCGCCGACACCATGTTCTGCAATTCCGGCACGTTGAGCGAGGCCATCATGATCGGGGCCATGCCCTTGATGGTCTGGGCAAGCTGATCGCCCGTCATGCCCTGCTGGCTTGCCGCATAGTCGATGGCGCGCTTGGTGATGCTGGCGTCTTCGAAGCTGATTTCAGCGTTGATGAAGGAGAGCTGCTGCATCAGGCCGAGCATGGCAAGGCTTGCTGCCTGGTCCGCCTGTTCCTTGTTCGGATTGGCGGCCTGCGCCTTCACCGTCTCCTGCATCGACTTGATGAAGGCGAGCGTGTAGCCGGAGAAACCGAACGACATGTTCAGGCGGCCGACATCATCGAGGTCGATGGCATATTCTTCAACATCGATAGTACCGGAGGCCACTTCCCAGCTACCGCTCATGGTCATGTCGCCGGAGAGCGCCTGCAGCTTCAGCTTTTCGATCGCGTCCTTGGTCGCAGGATCGGTCACTTCGCTGAGATCGGCCTTGAAACCGGAAGCGTCGAGTTCAAAGCCGATAGAGTTCTTGTCATCGCTGACCGACATCGTCGCGCTGGTTTCCTCAAGCGAGAAAGCCGGCTTGCCGTCGATGGAAACGGAAACCGGACCGCTATGTGCTTCGTCGTAGAACATCAGCGCATCGACGGTGCCAGTGGTGGAGTCTGCGGGAATGACGAGACCGGACATGTAGATGTCGCTTGCCTTGATCTCCACGTTTTCCTGCTTGTAGTCGATATTGTCGAAGCGGGCGTTCTTGATCTTGTAGCCGCCGTTGTTTTCCTCGACGCCTTCGAGCGTCACATTGCCGACCGGGATCTTCTTGGCCGGATCTGCGACCGCGTTGAAGGTCACGTCGTTCAGGGTCACCGTCGAGCCGTTGACGGCGACGGAACCGGCGGCGATCTCGCCGCCCTGCGCGGCATAGGCCGCATTGATCTTCTTCAGCACATCCCCGCCATCCAGCGCGAAAGCCGGCGCCGAAAGCGTAAGAAGCGCGGCGCTCGCGAAAAGAACCTGCCGGGTGGATTTCAGTCTCATGATGTTTCTTCCCTCAACGTACGGCTGTGCACCGTGTTCGAATTCGAATGCTGATACTTATATTCGCGATTATTCAAAGGTCTATAGGATTTAGATCGATTCCCATGACGGCGGCATTGCGGCATTTGCAACGCGGTTAACAAAAAACAGCATGAAAGGGTTGCGTTCATCCACAGGCGCGACCCCCGAATTTCTTGCCGGGAATCGGCATTTCCGCTAGTCAAGCACCATGGGAAAAAATCTTGTACCTCCGTCCGGCGGAGACGATAACATTCATCCGGTCGATTTGAAGGCGGCGCTTGAAGAGCGCTACCTCGCTTATGCCTTGTCCACGATCATGCATCGTGCGCTGCCGGATGTGCGCGACGGCCTGAAGCCGGTTCACCGCCGCATCATTCACGCCATGAGCGAAATGGGCATTCGCCCCAACTCGGCCTTCAAGAAATGCGCCCGTATCGTCGGTGACGTGATCGGTAAATTCCACCCGCATGGCGACCAGTCTGTCTATGACGCGCTGGTGCGTCTCGCACAGGATTTCTCCCAGCGTTATCCCATCGTCGACGGGCAGGGCAATTTCGGCAATATCGATGGCGACGGCGCCGCCGCCTATCGTTACACCGAAGCGCGCATGACCGAGGTTGCGGCGCTGCTGCTTGAAGGCATCGGCGAGGATGCGGTGGATTTCCGCGCCACCTATAATGAGGAAGACGAGGAACCCGTCGTCCTGCCGGGCGCTTTCCCCAATCTGCTCGCCAACGGCGCCTCCGGCATCGCAGTGGGCATGGCGACGTCGATCCCGCCACATAACGCCCATGAGATTTGCGACGCGGCGCTTTACCTCATCAAGCATCCCGATGCGACGGTTGAAAAGCTGGTGGAATTCATTCCCGGCCCCGACCTGCCGACGGGCGGCGTGATCGTTGAGAGCCGCGAGAATATTCTCGATGCCTATAAGACCGGCCGCGGCGGTTTCCGTGTGCGCGCCAAGTGGGAAACGGAAGATCTCGGCCGTGGCGGTTACCAGATCGTCATCACCGAAATTCCCTTCCAGGTGCAGAAATCGCGCCTGATAGAGAAGATCGCCGAGCTGCTGATTGCCCGCAAGCTGCCGCTTCTCGAGGATATTCGCGACGAATCGGCCGAAGACGTGCGCATCGTGCTGGTGCCGAAGAGCCGTACCGTCGATGCGACGCTGCTGATGGAATCGCTGTTTCGCCTGTCCGACCTCGAAAGCCGCCTGCCGCTCAACATGAACGTGCTGTCGCTCGGCAAGGTGCCGAAGGTGATGGCGCTGAACGAGGTGCTGAGCGAGTGGCTGGCGCACCGCAAGGATGTGCTGGTCCGCCGTTCCCGCCATCGTCTGGCCGCCATCGACCGCAGGCTGGAAATTCTGGGCGGCCTGCTCGTCGCCTATCTCAATCTCGATGAGGTCATCCGCATCATCCGCGAAGAGGATGAGCCGAAACAGGTGATGATGGCCAAGTGGTCGCTCACCGACAATCAGGCCGAAGCCATCCTCAACATGCGGCTGCGCAACCTGCGCAAGCTCGAAGAATTCGAAATCCGCAAGGAATTCGACGACCTCAGCAACGAGAAGGCTGAAATCGAGGGGCTGCTCGCTTCCGATGACAAACAATGGCAGACCGTCGCCTGGGAAATCGGCGAGGTCAAAAAGAAATACGCCAAGGCAACCGAAATCGGCCGCCGTCGTACGCAGTTCGCGGATGCGCCGGATGCCGATATCGAGGCCATCCAGCAGGCGATGATCGAGAAAGAACCGGTCACTATCGTCATCTCGCAGAAGGGCTGGATCCGGGCGCTGAAGGGGCACATGTCCGACACCTCGTCGCTCACCTTCAAGGAAGGAGACGGCCCGAAACTCGCTTTCCCGGCGCAGACGACCGACAAGCTGCTGCTGCTGACGACGGGCGGCAAGGCCTATACGCTTGGCGCCGACAAGCTGCCGGGCGGTCGCGGCCATGGCGAGCCGATCCGCATCATGGTCGATATGGAGAACGATCAGGACATCCTGACCGCCTTTGTGCACGATCCATCGCGCAAGCTGCTGCTCGTCTCCACGGCCGGCAACGGTTTCATCGTGGCCGAGAGCGAAATGGTCGCGAATACCCGCAAGGGCAAGCAGATCATGAATGTCTCGATGCCGGATGAAGCCAAGCTCGCCGTGCCGGTCACGGGCGACCATGTCGCCGTCGTCGGCGAAAACCGCAAGCTCCTGGCCTTCCCGCTGGCGCAGGTGCCGGAAATGTCGCGCGGCAAGGGCGTGCGCCTGCAACGCTACAAGGATGGCGGCGTCGTCGACGTCAAATGTTTCGCGCTTGCCGAGGGCTTGTCATGGTCCGACACGGCCGGGCGTCTCTTCAACAAGGTGGGCGAAGAACTGCGCGAATGGCTGGCCGACCGCGCAACGGCAGGCCGCACCGTGCCGAAGGGCTTTCCGCGCAGCGGGAAATTTGGCGGCTGATATTTGAACGTCCCGGGGCTGTCCCGGGACGTTTTCAATCTCATGTGTTTGGCAATCAAACCACCGAGTGCTTATGACTTCGCGAGCGCTTTTAAAGCAACGTGGTACTTGCGCATCACTTGCCGTGCATGTTCCAGCTGACGATCAAAGTCACCTGTTGCTTCTTCGTTCGGGCTCTCAGCAGTTCGCAATTCAAGTACGTTGCCGTCAGTTCTTGAACTGAGAACGTCGCCAATCTTCCAGCCAAGCTGTTCAAGCATATCCTTTGGGATTACAACGCCTGCCTCTTCACCGAACTCGCAAATGGTTGCTTTCATCTGAAATACTCCAAGTTTGATTGGAATTTAGCATGCGATTTTGACGGTTAGACCAGCCCGTTACTTTTCTTCCGGCGTGTAAACCTCCCACCCGCGCGGCGTCAGATGCTCCTGCGGATGGTAGCGGGTCTTGTAGCCCATCTTTTCCGAACCATCGACCCAGTAGCCGAGATAGACATGCGGCAAGCCAAGCGCGCGGGTGCGGGTGATGTGATCGATAATCATGAAGGTTCCGAGCGAGCGTTTTTCGAGCTCGGGATTGAAGAAGGAATAGACCATCGACAGGCCGTCGCTCATCACGTCGCTGAGCGCCACCGCCAGTAATTCTCCGCGCTTGCTGGAATCGATGCCGGAGCCGGGTTCGCGCACACGGTATTCGATGATGCGGGTGTTCACATGCGTGTCTTCCACCATGATGGCATAGTCCAGCGCCGACATGTCGGACATGCCGCCCGACTGGTGGCGGTGGTCGAGATAGCGACGAAACAGGGCGAATTGTTCGGTGGAAGGCTCGGCGGCGTGAACGGTGGCCACGACATCCCTGTTGGCGGCAAGAACACGCCGCATGGATTTTGTCGGCTTGAACTGTTCGGTCAGGATGCGCACGGAGACGCAGGCGCGGCAGTTTTCGCAGGCCGGGCGATAGGCGATGTTCTGCGAGCGCCTGAAACCGCCCTGGGTCAGAAGATCGTTCATTTCCGAAGCGCGCGGGCCGACCAGATGGGTGAAGACCTTCCGCTCCATCTGGTTCGGCAGATAGGGGCAGGTGGCCGGCGCCGTAAGATAGAATTGGGGAGAGGGCGTCGCCTGCGTGTTCATCGAACCGTGATCGCCTCCTGCGTCTGTTATGAAAGCGCGCCGCGATTTCACGGGGTTGGCGGCGGCGCTTCAAGCGACATGCATAATGTCACAGAATGGCAAAATGCCGGAAAACGTCAACTGCGAGATGCGGCATTTGCGGGGTTTGAAAGCCACGTTTGCGTGGCTTTCCGCAATATCAGCGCGTTCTGACGATGACGGTGCCGAGCAGGAAGTCGTGAACGAGGCGCGAACGCTCGGTAAACAGGCCTGCAAGCAGGATCAGCGGCGTCAAAACCGAGTTGATGATCCAGAAAAGCACGATGTGAACGGTCGACAGCAGGAAATCGATTCGCCGCCCGTCCATCCGCGCCATCGCGATCCCCATCGCCCGCATGCCGGGGGTCGCCTGCGAGGGGCCGCCAAGCGTCATGCCGAAATAAAGCACCGCAACGATGACGAACAGCGCCGGGAAGAGGAACCACCCGAGGCCGAAGGTAATCACGCCGAGAAAGAAGACGATCACAGCTGCCGGAATGCACAGCAGGAGAACGATCGCATAATCGATCAGGAACGCGAAGACTCGCCGGCTCAGGACGCCGCTATAGGCGCGCCAGTCATCCGGTGCGGCATAAGTGGGGTTCTGTTCGAGGCTCATCGGTCGTTTTCTCCTGAGAGGGTGTGACAGCGCGGCATGAGTGCCGTGTCAGCAGACAATATGGGAAGAAAACGACCGAATACAATAAGTGCGGGTCTTAGCCCTTTGCAAGTTTGCGTGCGGCCTCGATAGCGAAATAGGTGAGAACACCATCGCAACCGGCACGCTTGAAACAGAGAAGCGTTTCCATCATCACCCGCTCGCCATCGATCCAGCCGTTCATCGCGGCAGCCTTGATCTGGGTATATTCGCCGGACACCTGATAGGCGAAGGTCGGCAGGCCGAAATTTTCCTTCAGCCGCCAGCAGATGTCGAGATAGGGCAGGCCGGGCTTGACCATCAGCATATCCGCACCTTCCTCCACGTCGAGCGCCGCGTCGCGGATTGCCTCCATGCCGTTGGCAGGGCTGATGTAATAGCTGTTCTTGTCACCCTTCAGCAGTCCGGCCGTGGAGATGGCCTCGCGATAGGGACCGTAATAGCCGGAAGAGAATTTCGTCGCATAGGACATGATGCCGACATTCTGGTGCCCGGCGGCATCGAGACCGCGACGGATGGCGCCGATACGGCCATCCATCATTTCCGATGGCGAAATAATGTCCGATCCCGCTTCCGCCTGAAGGATCGCCGCCTTGACGACCTGTTCCACCGTCTCGTCATTGACGATCTCGTCGCCGCGCAGAATGCCGTCATGGCCGTGGCTGGTGAAGGGATCGAGCGCAACATCGGTAATCATGCCGATATTGGGAACGGCTTTCTTGACCGCGATAGTCGCCTGATTGATAAGATTGTTCGCCTCGAGAGCGTTGGAACCGGTCTCGTTGCGCAGCTCCATTTCGATGTTCGGAAAGGTCGCAATTGCCGGAATGCCGAGATCGGCGGCCTCTTTCGCGGCTTCGACCAGTTTGTCGACGCTCATGCGGTTGACGCCCGGCATCGCCGGAATGGGTTCGACAATATTGCTGCCCGGCACGATGAAGACCGGCCAGATGAGATCGTCGACGGTGAGGCGGCTTTCCTGCACCAGACGGCGCGTCCAATCCGCCTTGCGATTGCGCCGCATGCGACGATGGCCCGTGATCTCGTCGACCAGATGCGTTTTGTCCTGCATGTAAGAATGTCCTTCGATCAATTTTGGAAAGCTGCATAGCATGAAGCTTGGTCCATGCGAATGCGACAATCTCCCTCATCGGCGTCCTGCGATGACGATGATGCTTTGACAAGGCAGGCGGCGGGATTCAATATGGGCTGGTCGCCCGTTCGTCGAGACCGTATCTTCCGGCCATGGAACCTGATTCTCAACCTCTGCCGAAACGCCCGCTTACGGAAATCCTCTTTCTGGTCTTCATGAGGCTGGTCGCGGTGTCCTGTTTCTGGTTCGGCCTGCAATATTGGGCGATGCTGACGGGCTATTCGCTTGGGGGCCATGGGCGGTTCGATATGCTGAACCTGCCCTGGCGCGTGGCCGGCAGCGCGCTGGCCGTTATTTTCCCTGTCGCGGCACTCGGTCTCTGGCTCGGGGCCTCCTGGGGCGCGGTCATGTGGGTCATGGGCGCGGGTGCGCAGATCGCCATGTATAAGGTTTGGCCGCATATCTTCGGCGCCAACACGCTGGTGCCCGTCATGCACGGCCTAGTGGCAACCATTTATATACTATTCCTGGTCGCTTTCTGGCTGGATCAGCGCCAGAATGAAGAACGCGCAAGAATTGATTTACCATAAGAATAAAGCAATTCGGCCTGATTTTTGGCCGTATTTCATGGCTAAGTCATTGATTTATAATAGATGACCTTCAACCATTCCCGCTTCGCCACAAGTTGGGCCCTCCGGGGAAAATGCAGGTAACCATTTGTTAATCGTAGCTTTTAAGTAGAATTTTATGCGCATTGATTAGGTTCTCACTCAAGGCGGGAGACAAACAAACACACCGCCAAACAAAACAGTGAGGCAGTCATGATCAATAGCAAAGTTAAGCCCCAGGCCGTTGTTGCCGATGCACATGAAGATACCATCCGCTCGCTCTACATGGAGTCGCTGCATCTGGTGGAACGTCTCCACCGCCGCCTCCTCGATGTCATCAAGGATGAGTTTGACCGTCAGGGTCGTGATGACGTCAACGCCGTTCAGGCCCTGCTGCTGTTCAACATCGGCAATTCCGAACTGACGGCCGGCGAGCTTCGTTCCCGCGGTTACTACCTCGGATCGAACGTCTCCTACAACGTCAAGAAGCTGGTCGATCTCGGCCTCATCAACCACCAGCGCTCGCGTGTCGACCGCCGCTCGGTCCGCATCAGCCTGACGGAAAAGGGCCAGGAAATCGCCGAAACGGTTGCCCGCCTTTATGAACGCCACGTCGGCTCGATCGAAAAGGTCGGCGGCATCGGCACCGGCGAGTTCTCCGAAATGAACAAGCTGCTGCAGCGCCTCGATCGCTTCTGGAACGACTCGATCGCTTACCGTCTCTGATCAAATAAGTAATTGAACCACTACATATAATCCAGTTCTACACTGGAACGAAAGGGCGTAGCGGGTACTAAAGTGTACAACGTTGCGCCCGTTTCCGTTTCATCTCCGTATCACTGCTAAAAAGGAATGTCGTCGTCCATATCGCGTGAGAAGCCCCCTTTCGGACCCTCAATCTTCTTCTGAGGAGCCTCAAGCTTTTTCGGCACTTCAGGCGGCGGTAGCTGGGCTTGATCGGGTTCGGCGGATTTTGCTTTTCCCATCACATCACCAATGCGCTTAAACAGCTCATTTAGCGGATTGAGCGCCTTGCCGTACTCTTGAGCAAGCGCTGCACCCTCAAGCATGAAAAGCATGGCATTGTCGAAACGCGTCCGGCTGCGGTCAACGTCTGCGATGAAGAGATTGAGCTTTGCAAAGAGCGAATTGCGCTTACGCTCCTCAAGATCGGACTTTTGAATAACGCTAGCGATTTCATTGACCAGAGCATGAATTCGATCTTTCTCAGCGTCACTAAGGCAGACCGAATATACCTTGTGAGCTCGGGTCTGTCGGATTTGCACCGTCATAACGTAGCGCTGCACTTGATAGGAAAATTCGTCGTAGACTTCGTACACTCGACCTCGAGGCGGAAGCTCCCAACTGTCAAACTCAGTGATATTGAGAGCTGAGGCGGCTGAGAGAACCTTGCCCATGAATTCGAGGTTGAATTGGCTTCCGTCCTCGTTCTGGTCGAGGCGCAATAGGTTTTCTTTGAGTTCTTGTTGATAGCGGTGAACCAACTCGGAAAAGGCTATCCCATCATCCTCGTGTAGGTTTGCAAACTCTTCCAGAATAGATGCCATGGGTGCTCCTCTGTAACGCAACCTGAAAATAGGTTGAATCAGATACAGTTACAACGTGCGCGACTGCTAATTCCAAGGAAATTTGTTCTTTATTTGTTCGTTAAAACCATAGCGAGGAATGCAGGCTATCTCACGCAGCGATCAACGATACCGCCGCTCACCATTTTCTGCCGCGCACCTCATTCGCCATGAGCCAATCTGGCCCATAAGGTGAACCTTCGACCGGCTTTTTCAGAGGAACACAGCTTCGTGAGAAGAGGGCCGTGACACGAATCGGCCATATTGATATGGGACGCGCAAGTCTAAGGAGCCGGCTTTTTCTCCTGTTGTTGCGGCAAGTGCCGATTGTACTGCCAGACACCAGCACCCTGATCATGCTTATCAGGTAATCCCGGCCGGCAGACACGTTGTACGTGTTTGTTAATCATATTGATTTAGGCATTGTTGAGAATGCCGAAGAGAGTGGCTGGTAGGTAGAATGACAAAGAAATCCGTTTCCGATTCCGTATCGCGCCGCGCGCTTCTGCGTTCGGCCGTTTCCGTTGGCGCCGCCGCGCTTGCCGCGCCGGCCTTTGCGCAGAACGCGCTCAACGATCTCATGGGCTCTTCGCGCCGCGGCAACTGGGATGACCAGTTCGATGCCAATACGTCGCGTTCGGCCGTGGGCGTCGTTTCCAACAATCCGGTTCTCGGACGCGAAGCGCCGGTCTACATGCAGCAGGCGATCATGCAATATCAGCAGATCGTGCAGAATGGCGGCTGGCCGGAAGTGCCCGCGTCCCAGCAGCGTCTCCAGATCGGCGTCTCCGATCCTTCCGTACAGGCGCTGCGCCAGCGACTGATGGTGTCCGGCGACCTGCCGCGTGAAGCCGGCATTTCCAGCGCCTTCGATAGTTACGTCGATGGCGCGCTGAAGCGTTTCCAGGCCCGTCATGGCCTTCCGGCAGATGGCGTAAGCGGCGAATACACCACGAAGGCGCTTAATGTTTCCGCGCAGATCCGTCTGGCGCAGCTGCAGACCAACCTCGTTCGCATCCAGTCCATGTCCGGCGATCTCGGCCAGCGTCACCTGATGGTGAATATCCCGGCCGCCGCCATCGAAGCCGTTGAAAATGAACGCGTCGTGCTGCGCAACACGGCCGTCGTCGGCCGCGCCAGCCGCCCGACTCATGTGATCAATTCCAAGATTTACGAGGTCATCCTCAACCCTTACTGGACCGCGCCGCGCTCGATCGTCGAAAAGGACATCGTGCCGCTGATGCAGAAGGACCCGACCTATCTGGAGCGGAACAACATCCGCCTCATCGACGGCAAGGGACAGGAAGTTTCGCCAACCGCAGTCGACTGGTTCGCCCCGAAGGCTCCGAACCTGATGTTCCGTCAGGACCCCGGCAAGATCAACGCCATGTCGTCCACGAAGATCAACTTCCACAATCCGAACAACGAATATATGCACGACACGCCGCAGCAGGGCCTGTTCAACAAGCTGATGCGTTTCGAATCCTCCGGCTGCGTGCGCGTGCAGAACGTGCGCGACCTGACGAGCTGGCTGCTGCGCGACACGCCCGGCTGGTCGCGTCAGGAAATGGAGCGCGTCATCGCCACCCGCGTCAACACGCCGATCAAGCTGGCGCAGGAAATCCCGGTCTATTTCGTCTACATCACCGCCTGGTCGGCGAAGGACGGCGTGGTGCAGTTCCGCGACGACATCTATGAAAAGGACGGCAACGCCGAACTGGCGCTCAACACCACGAGCGGCATGGAACAGCCCGCCGGCCCGGTGGATGACGATCTGTTGCCGCGCAACTGATCCGGCTTTACCGCTATTTCATTCCATCATCATGAGCCGCACCTTCGGGTGCGGCTTTTTTCTTGGCGATTTTCTGAAAACATCTGTCGTTTTTTGTCGCAACGTCGCAGTTTGACGGGCAAATCTCGCTGCCCGTATTGCTCTTGTCGGGGCAGGGCGCTAAGACGCCATCGCATTACTGTTTCAGGAGCCTTCACCATGTCGAACACAGATGCTTTCTTCTCCCGTCCGCTTGCCGATGTCGATCCGGAAATTTTCGGCGCGATCGAGAAGGAACTGGGTCGCCAGCGCCACGAGATCGAACTGATCGCCTCGGAAAACATCGTTTCCCGCGCCGTGCTCGAAGCGCAGGGTTCGATCATGACCAACAAATATGCGGAAGGTTATCCGGGCAAGCGTTATTACGGCGGCTGCCAGTTCGTCGATATCGCTGAAGAACTCGCCATCGAACGCGCCAAGAAGCTGTTCGGCGTCAACTTCGCCAACGTGCAGCCGAATTCCGGTTCGCAGATGAACCAGGCCGTGTTCCTCGCGCTGCTTCAGCCGGGCGATACCTTCATGGGTCTCGATCTGAACTCGGGAGGCCACCTGACGCATGGTTCGCCGGTCAACATGTCCGGCAAGTGGTTCAACGTGGTCTCCTACGGCGTGCGTGAAGGCGACAACCTGCTCGACATGGACGAGGTGGAGCGCAAGGCCAAGGAACACAAGCCGAAGCTCATTCTCGCCGGCGGCACCGCCTATTCGCGTGTATGGGACTGGAAGCGCTTCCGCGAGATCGCCGATGAAGTCGGCGCCTACCTGATGGTCGACATGGCGCACATCGCCGGTCTCGTCGCCGGTGGCCAGCATCCGTCGCCGTTCCCGCACTGCCATGTCGCCACCACCACCACGCACAAATCGTTGCGCGGCCCGCGCGGCGGCATGATCCTCACCAATGACGAGGATCTGGCCAAGAAGTTCAACTCGGCCGTTTTCCCCGGTCTGCAGGGCGGCCCGCTGATGCACGTCATCGCCGCCAAGGCGGTCGCCTTCGGCGAAGCGCTGAAGCCCGAGTTCAAGGACTATGCCGCTCAGGTCGTCAAGAACGCCAAGGCGCTGGCTGAAACGCTGGTCGAAGGCGGTCTGGATGTCGTCTCCGGCGGCACCGACAACCACCTGATGCTGGTCGATCTTCGCAAGAAGAACGCCACCGGCAAGCGCGCGGAAGCAGCGCTCGGCCGCGCTTACATCACCTGCAACAAGAACGGCATTCCTTTCGATCCGGAAAAGCCCTTCGTCACCTCGGGTGTGCGTCTCGGCACGCCGGCCGGCACGACGCGCGGTTTCAAGGAAGCGGAATTCCGCGAAATCGGCAAGCTGATCGTCGAGGTTCTCGATGGTCTGAAGGTTGCCAATTCGGATGAGGGCAATGCCGCCGTCGAGGCTGCGGTGCGTGAAAAGGTCGTCGGCCTGACGGACCGTTTCCCGATGTACCCTTACATGTAAGTAGGAAAGGAAGAAGATGCGCTGCCCTTTTTGCGGTTCTGAAGACACGCAGGTCAAGGACTCGCGTCCGGCGGAGGACAATACCTCCATCCGCCGGCGGCGCATCTGCCCCGATTGCGGCGGCCGCTTCACGACCTATGAGCGCGTGCAGTTGCGCGAGCTGATGGTCATCAAGAAAAGCGGCCGCAAGCTGCCCTTCGACCGGGAAAAGCTGGTGCGATCCTTCGAGATTGCGCTGCGCAAGCGCCCGGTCGATCGCGACCGGATCGAGCGTGCCGTCTCCGGCATCGTTCGCCGCCTGGAAAGTTCGGGCGAGACGGAAATTCCCTCGGAAGAAATCGGCCTGCAGGTTCTCGAAGCGCTGAAGAGCCTCGATGACGTGGCCTTCGTGCGTTACGCCTCGGTCTATCGCGATTTCAGCCATGCCGAGGATTTCGAAAACGTGATTGCCGAAATCAACGCCAAGATCGCCCGCGATACGGACGCCGGAGTCTAGCCGTGACCACCCGCGCCGATGACGAAAGGTTCATGGCCCGCGCCATCGAGGTTTCGCTTCGCCATCAGGGCCAGACGCTTACCAACCCATCGGTTGGCTGCGTTCTCGTAAAAGACGGAAAAATCATCGCCGAAGCCGTGACCGCCATTGGCGGCCGCCCCCATGCCGAACGGCAGGCGCTGGAAATCGCCGGGGAAGCGGCGCGCGGCGCCACCGCCTATGTGACGCTCGAACCCTGCTCGCACTGGGGCAAAACCCCGCCCTGCGCCAATGCGCTGGTGGAATATGGCGTCGCCCGTGTCGTGGTCGCGGTGGACGATCCGGATGAGCGCGTCTCCGGCCGTGGTTATACGATTTTACGGGATGCCGGTATTGTCGTGGAAACCGGCCTGTTGCGGGATGAGGGTAAGAGGGCGCTGGCCGGTTACCTCACGCGTCAGGTGAAAAAACGCCCGCATGTGATTCTGAAACTTGCCGTTTCCGCCGATGGCATGATCGGCAGGAAAGGCGAGGGGCAGGTGGCGATTACCGGTCCCGAGGCTCGCCATGCCGTGCATCAACTTCGGGCGCGTTGTGATTGCATTCTCGTTGGTATCAGGACCGCCATTGCGGATGATCCTGAACTGACGGTTCGAATCGCAGGTCTCGAGGATCGCTCGCCGGTGCGGATCGTGCTGGATCGTCAGTTTGAGTTGCCGCTGACATCGAAGCTGGTGAAGACAGTGCGGGAGGTGCCGGTGATCATTGCGGCGTTACCCCCCTCTGCCCTGCCGGGCATCTCCCCCTCAAGGGGGGAGATCGATGGAGCGCCGCTTCGCCCCGCATCGGCGGCCGGAGAGGGCGAGCCGGAGGCGCTATTTGAACGAGCGGACAGCCACTTGCCGATCTCCCCCCTTGAGGGGGAGATGCCCGGCAGGGCAGAGGGGGGTAGCCGCGACCGCCGCCGCCAACTTCTCACCGACGCCGGCGTCCAGATCCTCGAAGCACCAACGCTCGAAAACCTCCTCCACATCCTTGCCGAAAGCGGCATGTCGGAACTTCTGGTCGAAGGCGGCGCCTTTGCCGCAAAATCATTCCTTGAAGCCGGGCTGGTGGACCGTATCATGCTGTTCGAAAGCCCGGTGGTGATCGGTGAGGGCGGCATTGAAACGCCGCTCAACCGTGCCGATATTCCGGGCGACTATGCTCTGGTCAGCGAAACCGCCTACGGGCCGGATCGCTGCTTCGATTATGAAAGGCCGATTTGATGTTTACCGGAATTGTCACCGACGTCGGAACCGTTTCCGAGCTGGAAGCTCTGGCCGAAGGCGTGCGTCTGCGGGTGGCGACAAATTACGACCCCAAAACCATCGATATGGGCGCGTCCATCTCCCATGGCGGCGTCTGCCTGACGGTGACGAGACTGCCGGAAGATGGCAGCAATGAGCGCTGGTACGAGGTCGAGGCATGGGAAGAGGCCCTGCGCCTGACGACGATTGCCGGCTGGCAAAAGGGTACCCACGTCAATCTGGAGCGGGCGCTCAAGATCGGCGATGAGCTTGGCGGCCACATCGTTTCCGGCCATGTCGATGGCAGGGCGGAAATCCTTTCGGTGGAGCCGGAAGGCGAGGCGGTGCGCATTCGCCTGCGCGCGCCGGAGCATCTGGCGAAATTCGTGGCGCCCAAGGGTTCCGTGGCGCTCGACGGCACGTCGCTCACCGTCAACGCCGTCGAAGGCACGGATTTCGACGTGCTGCTGATCCGCCACACGCTGACTGTCACCACCTGGGGCGAACGCCAGCCGGGCGATTTCGTGAATTTCGAAGTCGATACCATGGCGCGTTATGCCGCTAGGCTTGCGGAATTTCCCTCAGCGTAATGTGACGAGCTTCGGAGAGGAGGACGCACCGACGCCTCCTCCGTCATTCCGGCCTTGAGCCGGAATCCAGCCAGCCCAAGTCTTTGGGATGAAAGAACTTTTCCCGCCGCGCAGACGCGCGTTGTCTGGATTCCGGCTCAAGGCCGGAATGACGGAAAGGGAGTGGCCAACACCTGAAATCGCGGCATATTGCAATTGTTCTCATGCACCGCTTCCGATGAAGCTGGAAACGCTATAGGACTTTTTAGGCCGTTTGATATCGACCGCGAGCCAAACGGGGTAGGGGAAATACATCATGCCGTACTTCGAACTGCTGACAGCCTTTTTTATAACCACCGCCTTGTTCGCCTATATCCCCGGTCCGGCCATGCCTTATGCGGCGGCGCAGACCATGGCGCGCGGACGGTTTGCCGGGCTGATGGCGGTGCTTGGAATCCATGTCGGCTGCTATTTCCACATCTTTGCCTCTGCGGCAGGGCTTTCGGTGCTGTTTCAGGCCGTGCCGTGGCTTTATCTCGCCGTGAAGCTCTGCGGCGCGCTGTATCTTGTGTGGCTCGGCTTCTCGATGCTGCGCAGCAAGCTCGAAGGCGAGGCGGTCAATCTGACCATCGAGCCGAAATCGGCGCGCCGCGCCTTTATCGACAGCATCATCGTCGATGTTCTCAATCCGAAGACAGCACTGTTCTTTCTGGCCTTCCTGCCGCAATTCGTGGACCCTGCGGCAGCCTTTCCGGTCTGGCTGCAATTGCTGATCCTCGGCATCGCCGTCAATTTCATTTTTTCCTCGGCCGATCTTGTCGGCGTGCTTCTCGCAGGCGCCATGGTTGGGCGTTTGAAGCGTTCCGGGGCGGTACAGGTGCTCGCCCGGCGTGCGGCAGGGACGGTGTTGATGGGGCTTGGCGTCCATCTCGCCTTCCAGAAAACCTGATTGTCGCGAAGCCGCGCCGGGAGGCGTGAAACCCGGCCAAATGCCCCGCAAACGCGGCCTCTTGCGCCGCTGACACATGAAATTACTTGCCAAAAATGGCCAGCCGTGGTTTGACCGCCGCAAAAGCCGGTATGATCCGGCATTAAGCTTTTCAGGAAAATATCATGTCCAAACCCCATCTTCTTATCGTGGAAGCACGTTTTTACGACGATATGGCGGATGCCCTTCTCGAAGGCGCGAAATTCGCGCTCGATGAAGCCGGCGCCACCTATGACGTCATCACCGTTCCCGGTGCGCTGGAAATCCCCGCCGCCATCGCCATGGCGCTTGACGGTGCTGACAATGACGGCACGGAATATGACGGTTTCGTTGCGCTCGGCATGGTCATTCGCGGTGAGACCTATCACTTCGATATCGTCGCCAACGAATCCTCCCGCGCGCTGATGGATCTCGCCGTCAGCGAATCGCTGCCGATCGGCAACGGCATCCTCACCGTCGAGAATGACGAGCAGGCATGGGCGCGCGTGCGTCGTTCCGACAAGGACAAGGGCGGTTTTGCGGCGCGTGCGGCGCTGACCATGATCGAGCTGAAGAAGAAGCTGGGTGGCTGAGCGCATGTCGAATGTTGAAAATGGCGGCGAACCGCGCCAGCCTTCGGTAAAGCCCGCCAACCAGCGCGGCGCGGCCCGCCTTGCGGCCGTGCAGGCGCTTTACCAGATGGATGTCGGCGGAACCGGCGTCATGGAAGTCGTGGCCGAATACGAAGCGCACCGTCTCGGGCAGGAAGTCGACGGCGATACCTATCTGAAGGCCGACCCGTCCTGGTTCCGTTCCATCGTTTCCGGTGTCGTCCGAGATCAGACGAAGATCGACCCGCTGGTGCGCTCCGCCCTTCTGGAAGACTGGCCGCTGTCGCGCCTCGATGCCACCGTGCGCGCCATCCTGCGTGCCGGCACGTTCGAGATTCTCGAGCGCAAGGACGTGCCCGTCGCCGTCATCGTCACGGAATATGTTGAAATCGCCCGTGCTTTCTTCGAGCATGACGAGCCCAAGCTGGTGAATGCTGTTCTGGACCGCATTGCCAAGCAGGTGCGCGGCGAGGCAAAACGCTAAAATACGTTAGGTGAGGAAGAGATGAGCGCGGTTTCCGTCCCCGGACTTGAAGTTCAACTGGACGAGGCGAGGCGCAACGTCTTCCTCCTCACCATCGCGCAGGCGATCATGGGATCGGCTGCGCCCTTAAGCTTTTCGGTCGGCGCACTTGCCGGCTATCAGCTGCTCGGCGCGGATAAGTCGCTGGCGACCGCGCCTCTCACCGGCTTCAATATCGGCGTTGCGCTCGGCGCGATCTGCGTGGCGGCCGCATCCCGCTTTCTCGGCCGCAAGGCAGGCTTCATGGTCGGCGCGCTGATGTGCTCCATCGGCGGCGGCATTGCCGCAGTGGCGCTCTTCCGTTCGGATTTCTGGCTGTTTGCCCTCGGCCTGCTGCTGATCGGCATTTCCGGCGGTTTTACACAAAAAATCCGTTTCGCCGCAGCCGACGCCTCTCCATCCTTTTACAAGCCTAAGGCGATCTCCTGGATTTTGGCCGGCGGCATCATTTCCGCCATTGTCGGGCCGCAACTCGCCATCTTCGGCAAGGATCTGCTTGCGCCGGTCACCTTTGCCGGCGCTTTTCTGGCGCTCGTTCCGCTCGGTCTCGTTTCGATCGCCATTCTGGCGTTTCTGAAATTGCCCGACCCCAAGGCGGCCGCCGCCCATGTCGAATCGGTAAGGCCGCTGTCGGAAATCGTCCGCACGCAGCGTTTCGTCACCGGCATGATCTGCGGCATCGGTTCCTATGCCTTGATGACTTTCATGATGACCGGCGCACCGCTCGCCATGGTCGTCGGCTGCGGTTTCCCCACCGAACTCGCCACGCTCGGCATCCAGTGGCACGTGCTCGCCATGTTCGGCCCGAGCTTCTTCACCGGCATGCTGATTTCCCGATTCGGTGCGGAAAAAATCGTTGCGGCGGGCCTTATTGTGCTGATGGCTTGTGCCATCGTTGCCCATATGGGCATAGAGCTGTGGAATTTCTGGGCGGCGCTCATCCTGCTCGGCCTCGGCTGGAATTTCGGCTTCATCGGCGCAACCGCCATCATCACCTCCAGTTACCGCCCGCATGAGGCGGACAAGGTGCAGGGTTTCCACGATATTGTGCTGTTTGGCACCGTGGCGCTGTCATCCTTCTCTTCCGGCAAGGTATTTACGGCCTGGGGCTGGTCGGTGATGAACCTCGTCATCTGGCCGGTTGCCGGGCTTTGCCTCCTGCTTGTCCTGTCGCTCGTCCTGACAAGCCGCAAAAAAGCAGCCTGAGTCGCGCGCCGCACTCTACTCCTTTCAAGTTTCAGGCAAATTTGTGGGCTTGACGCGGCACCTCGCGCCAACGCAATCTCCGCTCCGAGGACATTTTTCCTTGGGAGGGGAACAAATGCCCAAGACGGGATTTGGGACAGGCCGTCCGCATCTCCCTGCACAAGGTTTCGCCACGCCGGGGAGGGAGTGAGACCCGGCCTTTTGGGAGGTAAGTGCGCATGACCGTAATACCCATAGTAATTTTATGCGGTGTCCTGTCCGTCGTTTACGCGGTATGGGCCACCAAGAGCGTTCTCGATGCCGATCAGGGCAACGAGCGTATGCGTGAAATAGCAGGTTTTATCCGTGAAGGTGCGCAGGCTTATCTCACCCGTCAATATCTCACCATCGCCATCGTCGGACTGATAGTCGCCATTCTGGCCTGGTATCTTCTGTCATCCATGGCAGCCATCGGCTTCCTCGTCGGCGCGGTGCTTTCAGGCGTCGCCGGCTTCGTCGGCATGCATGTCTCCGTGCGCGCCAACCTGCGCACCGCGCAGGCCGCCTCGCACAGCCTTTCCGCCGGTCTCGATATCGCTTTCAAGTCGGGCGCCATCACCGGCATGCTGGTGGCGGGCCTCGCGCTGCTCGGCGTCTCCATCTATTATTTCATCCTCACCTCGGTGATGGGCCATCCGGCCGGCTCGCGTGAGGTGATCGATGCGCTGGTGTCGCTGGGCTTCGGCGCATCGCTGATCTCCATCTTCGCCCGCCTCGGCGGCGGCATCTTCACCAAGGGTGCGGATGTCGGCGGCGATCTCGTGGGCAAGGTGGAGGCCGGCATTCCCGAGGACGACCCGCGCAACCCCGCAACCATTGCCGACAATGTCGGCGACAATGTCGGCGATTGCGCCGGCATGGCGGCTGACCTCTTCGAGACCTATGCCGTCTCTGTCGTCGCGACCATGGTTCTCGCCGCGATATTCTTTGCCGGAACGCCGATACTGGAAAGCGCCATGGTCTATCCGCTGGCGATCTGCGGCGCCTGCATCCTGACCTCGATTGCCGGCACCTTCTTCGTGAAGCTCGGCACCAACAATTCCATCATGGGCGCACTCTACAAGGGCCTCATCGCCACCGGCGTCTTCTCGGTTGCGGGTCTTGCTGTTGCCACTCATTCCACGGTCGGCTGGGGAGTGGTAGGCACGGTGGCCGGCATGGAAATCACCGGCACCAATCTCTTCTTCTGCGGATTGGTCGGCCTCGTCGTGACGGCGCTGATTGTCGTCATCACCGAATATTATACCGGCACCAACAAGCGGCCGGTCAACTCCATCGCCCAGGCGTCTGTCACCGGTCATGGCACCAATGTCATCCAGGGCCTTGCGGTCTCGCTGGAATCGACGGCGCTGCCAGCCATCGTCATCGTCGGCGGCATCATCGGCACCTACCAGCTCGGCGGCCTGTTCGGCACCGGCATCGCGGTCACTGCCATGCTCGGCCTTGCCGGCATGATCGTGGCGCTCGACGCCTTCGGCCCGGTCACGGACAATGCCGGCGGTATCGCCGAAATGGCCGGTCTCGATCCTGACGTTCGCAAGGCGACCGATGCGCTGGACGCCGTCGGCAACACCACCAAGGCCGTCACCAAGGGGTATGCCATCGGTTCGGCCGGTCTCGGCGCACTGGTGCTGTTCGCCGCCTATGCCAATGACCTCTCCTATTTCGCCGCCAATGGCGATACCTATCCCTACTTCAAGGACATTGGCGAGATTTCCTTCAGCCTCGCCAATCCTTACGTGGTTGCCGGCCTGCTGTTCGGCGGCCTCATCCCCTATCTCTTCGGCGGCATCGCCATGACGGCGGTGGGCAAGGCGGCAAGCTCGATTGTCGAGGAAGTGCGCCGCCAGTTCCGCGAAAAGCCCGGCATCATGGCCGGAACGGAAAAGCCTGATTATGGCAAGGCCGTGGATCTGCTGACACGGGCGGCGATCAAGGAAATGGTCATCCCGTCGCTCCTGCCGGTTCTGGCGCCGCTCGTCGTTTATTTCGGCGTGCTGGCCATTTCCGGCTCCAAGGCGTCGGCCTTCGCGGCACTTGGCGCATCGCTGCTTGGCGTCATCATCAACGGCCTCTTCGTGGCGATTTCCATGACCTCCGGTGGCGGCGCATGGGACAATGCCAAGAAGAGCTTCGAAGACGGTTTCATCGATAAGGACGGCGTGCGCCACGTCAAGGGTTCGGACGCCCACAAGGCGTCGGTGACGGGCGATACGGTCGGCGATCCCTATAAGGATACCGCCGGTCCCGCCGTCAACCCGGCGATCAAGATCACCAATATCGTCGCGCTGTTGCTGCTTGCGGTTCTTGCCCACTGAGGGCTTAGGTTCCGACAAATGAAAAAGGCCCGGGGAGCGATCCCCGGGCCTTTGAATTTTTCGTTTCTTCTTCCGATCAGGGGGTGTTGTTGCCCTGACCCAGAATGCTCTTGGCGATATTGGCGCCCGAGGTGCCGCCTGAGAGCAACTGCTGCAGGAAGGTGAGGTCCTTGCCGCCCGTCGGCGTGGTGCGCGAAATCGTGTCGAAGACCTTGCCGTCCTGCAGCGTATAGTTGGCCTTGCGCTCGATCACGCCGTCCTTGTTGAAGTAGATCGCGAGAATGTTCTGCTCGACCAGCGCCGGCTTCATGAAGGCCGCGCGGCGCACGCGCTTCTGCGAGATGTAATAGAAAACCTCGTTGCCGAAGGTCGCGGTGGTGGAGGGCGTGCCCATGGTCAGCAGAACCTGCTCGCGGCTCGAACCTTCCGGGATCAGCTGAAGCGACTGCTCGTCCATGACGTAGCCGTTATGGAACACATCGGTCGTGCTGCTGCAGGCGGAAAGCAGGCCGGATGCGAGCACGATTGCGATGGCGGTCTTGCTCAGAACATTGCCGTGACTTGCGGATTTCTGCTTGCTCAACTGCTTTTCCCCGACTGCGATCATGAATGGCACCTTCCGGCATTGCGTGGTGCACAGTGTCTGTGCACATGATTGTGTCAATCCGGGGACGGAAAATCCCGGTCACTCCCCAAATTCAATGCTTTCCCGGTCTTTTGGAACTCCTCCGGTTCTCTTCGACTGTTTCAGGCGAAAGACGAACGTGACCGCGACAGCATTGCAATTCGTGGATGCTTCGGTAAACCAGCTTTGACGATCATGCAACAAGTGCGATGGGCGGTAAGCGAATTCACCCGTCCCGTTCGGAAAAAAAACGATGATATTCGGGCTGTTCAAGAAGAAAAACAACAATCGCGCCATTGTCGACCGGCAATATGCGACTTTGACCGCCGCTGCCCGCACGCCCGCTTTCTATCTCGATCTCGGTGTTCCCGATACGGTCATGGGCCGCTTCGAGATGCTGTCGGTCATCATGATTCTCTATTTCCGCCGCACCAAATCCTCCGATGTCAGCGGGCAGGAAATTGCCCAGGAGATCGTCGACGCCTTTTTTCAGGACCTCGATCATTCCATCCGCGAACTGGGAATCGGCGATCAGGGCGTGCCGAAGCGCATGAAGAAATTCGCCGGCATGTTTTATGGGCGGCTCGAATCCTATGCGGCGGCGCTGGATGCTTCCGACCGCGTTGCCCTTGCCGCGGCGCTCCGGCGCAATATATATCCGCAGGTAGATGAGAAGGCGCCCGATATGGAGGGGCTGGCAGCCTGGATGATGGACGCATCCACGCAACTTGCCGCCCAGTCCGAAGACACAATAGCAACCGGAAGCCTGACGCTGCCCTTGCCTGGACGATGAGGTTCACGATGAACGCGCGACACCCTGCAAATGACGACCTGCCTTTTTCCTATCCCGTAAAGGTAGGCCATATTTCCGCCAATCCGGTCAGGATTGGTCTCGAAGCCAGTGCCGAGGAACTGAAGGCGCTGGCGAAATTCTGGAATGTGGTTTCCGTCGAATATCTGAAGGCGGAGCTGCAGGTTTCCCGCTGGAAGAAGGATGGCGTGAAGATCAAGGGCGAAGTGCATGCGGCGGTAACGCAATCCTGCGTCGTCACGCTGGAGCCGGTCTCGAGCAAGATCGATGAGACCGTCGAGCAGATTTTCGTTCCGGAAGGTTCGAAACTGGCGCGGATGGTGACCAATGAGGAAGGCGAGATCGTGCTCGACCCCGACGGCCCGGATATTCCCGACCAGTTCACCGGCGACAGCATTGATGTCGGCGCGGTGGTTGCCGAATTTGCGGCACTCGCGATCGATCCCTATCCGCGCAAAGCGGATGCGGAATTTCCCGAAACGGCCGACAGGGAGCCTGAGGAAGAGAAGCGTCCATCGCCTTTTGCCGTGCTCAAAGATTGGAAAAAAGACTGAATGGCCCCGTTGGGCTGAAATAATTTTATTGTAACGAAGGCCGGAAAAGGTATTTTCGCGCAAAACCGCTGATTGGCGGGAAGAAGGATAAGGGACGAGTGATCAGAATTGCAATTGACGTCATGGGTGGCGATTTCGGCCCAGATGTTGCCATACCCGGTGCCGCCAAGGCGCTTGAACGGCACAACGATGTAACTTTTCTGCTCTACGGGCAGAAGAGCAAATGCGACCCCATTCTGGCACAATATCCCGCACTTCGGGAAAAGTCGGTCTTTCACGATTGTGAAGTCTCGGTCAGCATGGACGAGAAGCCGAGCCAGGCGCTGCGCCGTGGCCGCTACGTTTCCAGCATGTGGCGCGCCATCGAAGCCGTGAAGCTCGGCGAGGCGGATGTCGCCGTTTCCGCCGGCAATACCGGCGCGCTGATGGCCATGGCGAAATTCTGTTTGCGCACCATGGCGCGGGTGGAACGCCCGGCAATCGCCGGCATCTGGCCGACGCTGAAGGGCGAAAGCATCGTGCTCGACATCGGCGCGACCATCGGCGCCGATTCCCAGCAGCTGCTGGATTTCGCCCTGATGGGTGGCGCCATGGCCCGTGCGCTCTTCGATATCGACCGTCCGACCGTCGGCCTGCTCAATGTCGGCGTCGAGGAGGTCAAGGGTCAGGAAGAGGTTCGCGAGGCCGGACGGCTGATCCGCGAGGCCGATCTCGCCACCATCGATTATCGCGGTTTCGTCGAAGGCGACGATATCGGCAAGGGCACGGTGGACGTGGTGGTGACCGAAGGTTTCACCGGCAACATCGCGCTCAAGGCCGCCGAAGGCACCGCCCGCCAGATCACCACGCTGCTGCGTGAGGCGATCTCCCGCAGCTTCTTCGCCAAGATCGGTTATATTCTGGCGAAAAGCGCCTTCGACGTACTCAGGGAAAAGATGGACCCGCGCAAGGTCAATGGCGGCGTGTTTCTGGGCCTGAACGGCATTGTCATCAAGAGCCATGGCGGCACGGATGCCATTGGTTTTGCCTCCGCCGTCGATGTCGGCTACGACATGGTCCACAACGGCCTGACGGCCAAGATTGAAAATGATCTGAAGATTTACCACGCAAGACGGCTTCCGCCCCCGGCGCCCGAAGCTCTCGTGGCTGACGAGGAATAAGGGAATGATCCGCTCTATAGTCCGTGGTTTCGGGGCAGCGCTTCCGAAGCGTGTCATGACCAACAGCGAAATTGAAGGGGTCGTCGAGACTTCCGACGAATGGATCGTGCAGCGCACGGGCATCAAGCAGCGCTATATCGCCGGCGAAGGTGAAACCACCGCGTCTCTCGGCGAAGCTGCGGCGCGCGCCGCGCTCGATAATGCCGGCCTGACGCCCGACGATATCGACCTCATCATTCTGGCCACCTCGACCCCGGATAACACCTTTCCGGCAACGGCAGTGAACATCCAGAACCGTCTTGGCATGACCCATGGTTTCGCTTTCGACATGCAGGCCGTCTGCTCCGGTTTCGTTTATGCCGTATCGACCGCCGATCTCTATATTCGCGGCGGCATGGCCAAGCGCGTTCTGGTGATCGGTTCCGAAACCTTCTCGCGCATCCTCGACTGGAAGGACCGTACCACCTGCGTTCTCTTCGGCGACGGAGCCGGCGCGCTGGTTCTGGAGGCCGGCGAAGGCGAGGGCACTTCTGCCGATCGCGGCATTCTGACGGCGCAGCTCCGCTCCGACGGCTCGCACAAGGAAAAGCTTTATGTCGATGGCGGGCCTTCCACCACCGGCACGGTCGGCCATCTGCGCATGGAAGGCCGGGAAGTGTTCAAGCACGCCGTCGGCATGATCACCGACGTCATCGAACAGGCCTTCGAAGCGACGGGCACGACGTCCGACGATCTCGACTGGCTGGTTCCGCATCAGGCCAACAAGCGCATCATCGACGGCTCTGCAAAGAAGCTCAACATCGATCCGGAAAAGGTCGTGATTACCGTCGATCAGCACGGCAATACCTCGGCCGCCTCCATTCCGCTGGCGCTCGCCGTTGCCGCCGGTGACGGACGCATCAAGAAGGGCGATCTGGTCATGCTGGAGGCCATGGGCGGCGGCTTCACCTGGGGCGCGGTGCTGCTGCGCTGGTAAAGGCCTGATTTCCGCATTTGCCGGGGCGCTGGCGCGAAATCGGTTGTGATTTTCGCGCTCACGCCCCGATCGGAAGCGCCGGAGCGGCCGGAGCCTGTGTCAAAACCGTATCACTCGCTCTAAGCCCTTGCACTGATTGCCGAAAGCCTCAAATGAATCTGGAACAATCCCTTGACCGGTCGCCACAAGGGAAATAATCTCGGCGGCTCCTAGAGAAGAGTTCAGACACGGTTTGTGGGGAAAAATGGCCGGGAAGACAGTGACACGCGCAGATCTTGCAGAATCTGTGTTTCGTAAAGTCGGGCTGTCCCGCACCGAATCCGCCGAACTGGTCGAAACGATCATTGACGAAATATGCAACGCGATCACCCGCGGCGAAGTCGTCAAGCTTTCTTCCTTCGCGACATTCCAGATCCGGGAAAAGAACGAGCGTATCGGCCGCAACCCGAAGACGGGTGAGGAAGTTCCGATTTCCCCACGTCGCGTCATGACCTTCAAGGCCTCGAACGTGCTGAAGCAGCGCATCTTGAAGGCCCATACGGCCCGCAAGGCCAAGCAGAAGGGCCAGAAGGCCGGGGCGTAATCCCTCTCGCAAGGTCTAAGCAGCACGGCTTTTTTGCCGTATCGCAAGCCTTTTTCCCCATTCTTCTTGTGAACATACTTGAATTTCAACGTGCAAGCCGTTGAAATCCGGTCGACTCACATCATAATCAATTTTAGTGATTTGTATCTCGCCGCAACGGCGTCGGCGCGGGGTCGTAACCGACTTTGCGCGGTGTTTGACCGGCGGGAGAAAAGCGTTCTCGTTCAGTGTCCGGCCGGATGCATGGCGCTCCGGTTCGGATGGGAGTGGAAATTTGGATAAAAGCCCCGACGCGTTTCGGACGATCAGTGAAGTGGCAGATGAGCTGAACCTGCCGCAGCATGTGCTGCGTTTCTGGGAAACACGCTTTCCGCAGATCAAGCCGATGAAACGGGGCGGGGGCCGCCGTTATTACCGTCCTGACGATATCGATCTCCTGAAGGGCATTCGTCACCTTCTTTATGACCATGGTTACACCATCAAGGGCGTACAGAAGCTGCTGAAAGCCAATGGCAACCGCTTCGTGGCGGCCATCGCCTCCGGTGATCTCGCGACCATGGAAGCCATCATGGCGGCGAGCGGTGAAAAGGAAGTCGCCGAACCGCGTGTCGTCGATACCGATGGGGACGAGGTCGTCGGCCGTCCGAAGGCCAAGCCAAGCGGCCGTTTTTTCGGCTTCGGCGGTGGCGGCGGCGATGCGGAAATATCGGTCGGCAAGTCGAGCATCGGCAAGGATGATCAGGCGCTTTTGCAGGAAGCCCTGTTCGATCTCCTCGAATGCAAGCGCCTTCTCGATCAGGTTCGCTGAGGGTTTATCCACAGCTCATTTCCGTGCTTTCCATTCGGGAAATCGAGAAAACAAGGGGTTAGGTCGTTTTCCCGATTCTCCGAAAAACGAAAACACCCGGCAATGCCAACCTTTCGGAAACTCCTTTGCCCGATAATGCGGCTCCGTAAGAAGGAGTCCGATCGTGAGCAATCGAAAATCGACAGCACGACGCCGCACGGCGAAGAAATCGGGTGGCGGCAGCGTTTGGCCCTGGGTGCTGATGCTGGGCGTCGTTGCCGGCGGTATTCAGGCTTACGAACATCGCGACAGTCTTTTGCCGCAGCGGCATGTTGCAAAGGCGACATCTCCGGCCACGAGTTCTTCGAAAGTAGCGACGGCGGCCAAGCGCGATTCCGTCACGCCGGAGAAAGTGGCGTCCATTCGCCCCGCATCGCCGGCTCTGCCCGGCAACGGCCCGGTGCCGCCGCGCCCGATCGCCATGCCATCCGCCTCGCAGCCGAGCCAGGTTGCCGCTATCCTGCCGGAAACGCGCCCTTCGGTCGAAAAAATCTCGCTCGGTGAAAAAAGCGGTACTTTTGCCTTTTGCGGTCGTTCCGGCCTCAACAATTGCGTGGCTGATGGTAACACGTTCTGGATGAAGGGTGTGAAGATGCAGATCGCCGGCATCGACGTTCCGCAAATCGACCGAGCGCGCTGTATGGAAGAACGCCAGCGTGGTTTCATTGCAAAGGTCAGGCTTCGCGATATGCTGAACGCCGGCGCCTTCGATGTGGCGTCGTCCACTGCTGCAGACGGACAAGCCACGGAACGCAAACGGCTTTCGCGTTCGGGCGTATCCTTCGCCGATCAGCTAATACGGGAGGGGCTGGCGCATCCGATCTCCGCAAAAAATCAGTCCTGGTGTGGCTAAGGCCCCGTTGACCGAAACCGCCCGGCCTGTGTAGATGAGGCTCCGTCGCGTTTGGGATCGGCCGTTGGGCCGACTGCCGTGGAGACGACGGATTTTTACAGCGCTTGCCTGCAAGGTGTAAGGCGCGGTAATGCGGACGTGGCGAAATCGGTAGACGCAGCAGACTTAAAATCTGCCGACCATTGGTCTTGCGGGTTCAAGTCCCGCCGTCCGCACCACCTCTCATCCTTACTTCTTATCCAGACCTTGGGCCATTTCCAGGTGGTGTTGCAGTGCCGGCAGGGTTTTTGCCGCCCATGCCTTTAGCTCGACATTTTCGCCGCCGTCAGCGTATCGTTTGAAAAGATCCACCGCATCCTCGTGCGCATCGACCTGATCATCGACGTATTCCTCGTTGAATTCCGCGCCGTTGAGTTTGGCCAGATCGTCGATTTCTTCCTTGTGATCGTCAGTCAGAGCGGTCGTGGGCGTTCCCGTTACTTTGTCGCCGGAGAGAAGAGCCTTTAAGTCCGCGCTGGTCTTTTCATGTTCGGTGATCATCTGCTGCGCGAAAGCCTTGATAGCCTCATCGCCTTTGGTCAGTGCAAGCTTGCTCGATTCGATTTCAAAGAGATCGCTTGCGGAAACCTGCAGGATGAAGTCTTCGGTTTTGGGCGCAACGCCGAGCGCGGAATTAACGCCCGTGGACTCCGTTGCGGACTGTGCCATGGCGGTGCTGGCGACCAGCGCGAGCGCTAACGAGAAAATGGTGTTCTTCATCAATCTGCCTCCTGATGGTTAGAGGCATTTCCAACCGAGGTGCGGAAGGATTGTTCCCGCATGGCGCTAAAGAAACCTTCCGTCGCAGCCGTTTCTCTTTGGAATACTTCCATTTTTCCATCATTGCGGGCAGGAAAACGCCCGTTCACGTGCACTGCATCGTCACCTGAAAATCATCAAAAAGAACCTATTGACCTTGCCACGATGGGAAGCCCTATCTTTTTTTTAACACAAGAAAAGAGGGGTCATACGCATGTCACAAATGGAGATCCGGGCGAGTCATCAGATTGCGATCGATGGCATGACATGCGCCTCCTGTGTCGGCCGCGTTGAAAAGGCGATTGCCAAGGTCCCGGGCGTTCTGAAAGCTTCGGTCAATCTGGCAACGGAACGTGCCGACATTTCCTTTTCCGGGCCGCCGGATGTGCCGGCCGTTATCGAGGCGGTGCGGCAGGCCGGTTACAGCGTCGAAGAGAAAACCATCGAACTCGATATTGAGGGCATGACCTGCGCCTCCTGCGTCGGACGTGTCGAAAAGGCGTTGAAGGCCGTTTCCGGTGTTTCCGGTGCAAGCGTCAATCTCGCGACGGAACGCGCCACCGTCCGCGTCGCCGGCAACGCCGCCTCTGCGGCCAATCTGGCGGACGCCATCCAGCGGGCGGGCTATAAGGCGAACGAGGTTGTTGCCGACAAAGCCAGAGATGGAGAGCAGGACAAGCGCGAGGCGGAACTGCGCAGCCTCAAAATCAGCCTCGCCGTCGCCGTTGTTCTGACGCTACCCGTTTTCGTGCTGGAAATGGGGTCGCATCTGGTGCCTGCCATCCATGATTTCGTGATGGAAACGGTCGGCATGCAGGAAAGCTGGTATCTGCAATTTGCGCTGACGACGCTGGTTCTGTTCGGGCCCGGCCTGCGCTTCTTCAAAAAGGGCATACCCGCACTTCTGCGGTTGGCGCCGGACATGAATTCGCTCGTCGTGCTGGGCACCGCCGCTGCCTGGGGATTTTCGGTTGTCGCAACCTTCATGCCCAAAGTCCTGCCGAGCGGCACGGCCAATGTCTATTACGAGGCGGCGGCGGTCATCGTCACGCTCATCCTTCTCGGACGTTTTCTGGAAGCGCGCGCCAAAGGCCGCACCAGCGAGGCTATAAAGCGGCTGGTCGGCCTGCAGGCCAAGTCCGCCCGCATGCTGCGCGATGGCGAAACCATCGATGTGCCGTTGCAGGATGTGCGCACCGGCGATGTGATCGTGGTTCGGCCCGGCGAGAAAGTGCCGGTCGACGGGCTGGTCCTCAGCGGCTCTTCTTATGTCGATGAATCGATGATCACGGGCGAACCGGTGCCGGTCACCAAGGCGGCGGGTTCCGAAGTCGTCGGCGGCACGGTCAACCGTAACGGTTCTTTCACCTTCCGCGCCACCAAGGTCGGCGCCGATACGCTGATCGCTCAAATCATCCGCATGGTCGAGGAGGCGCAGGCCGACAAACTGCCCATCCAGGCGCTGGTGGACAAGGTAACCAACTGGTTCGTGCCGGCGGTGATGCTGGCAGCGCTCGCCACCTTCATCATCTGGTTCATGTTCGGGCCCGATCCGGCCTTGACCTTTGCGCTCGTCAATGCGGTTGCGGTGCTCATAATCGCCTGTCCCTGCGCCATGGGCCTTGCCACGCCGACCTCGATCATGGTCGGCACCGGCCGCGCTGCCGAAATGGGCGTGCTGTTCCGCCGGGGCGATGCGCTCCAGACGCTCCGGGATGCCGATGTGATCGCCGTCGACAAGACCGGCACCCTGACGCTCGGCAAACCGAAACTGGTGCATTTTACCACGACAGAGGGCTTCGATGCGGATGAGGTGTTGCGCCTCGTCGCCTCGCTGGAGAACCATTCCGAACATCCGATTGCCGAAGCGATCGTCGAGGCTGCGAAACATGGCGGCCTGACGCTTGCCGATGCGGAAGGCTTCGAGGCGACCCCCGGATTTGGTGTTGCAGCCATGGTCGACGGCCGCAGGGTGGAAGCGGGCGCGGACCGGTTCATGACCAAACTCGGTTACGATGTCGCGATGTTCGCAGACGATGCCGAGCGGCTGGGCAGGGAAGGGCAGTCGCCGCTTTATGCCGCCGTTGATGGCAGGCTGGCCGCGATCATCGCGGTCGCCGATCCGGTCAAGCAGACGACCCCGGAGGCGATTGCGGCGCTGCATGCGCTCGGCCTCAAGGTCACGATGATCACGGGTGACAATCGCCGCACCGCTGAAGCCATCGCCCGTCGGCTCGGCATTGACGAGGTGGTGGCGGAAGTTCTGCCCGACGGCAAGGTGGAGGCCGTCAAGAGGCTTGCTGCCGGCGGGCGACGTGTCGCCTTTGTCGGCGATGGCATCAACGATGCGCCGGCGCTGGCCGCCGCTGATGTCGGCCTTGCCATCGGCACGGGCACGGATGTCGCCATTGAAAGCGCCGATGTGGTGCTGATGTCCGGCGATTTGCGCGGCGTCGCCAACGCCATCGCGCTCTCCAAGGCCACGATCCGCAATATCGGCCAGAATCTGTTCTGGGCCTTTGCTTACAATGCCGCTCTCGTTCCCGTGGCGGCCGGAATATTGTATCCTGTCAACGGCGTTCTGCTGTCGCCTGTCCTTGCCGCCGGAGCCATGGCGCTTTCCAGCGTCTTCGTATTGACGAACGCGCTGCGCCTGAAAAGCTTCCGCGCGCCGCTGGTGGACAGATCGTCCGGCATGCAGCTCGCAGCGGCCGAATAGGAGGCGGACATGATGACGCCCGGCAACACAATCTATCTGCCGCAGATCGGACGCAGCATCATGGCGGCGCAGGGTGAGACCGTGCTTCAGGCCGCACTGGCCGCAGGGGTTACTTATCCGCATGGTTGTCGCATGGGCCGCTGCGGCGCCTGCAAGTCGCATCTCATTTCCGGCGAAATCGATCTCCTCAAGCATACGCCCTTCTCCTTGACCGAAGAGGAAAAAGCCGATGGCCTGACGCTTGCCTGCCGGGCCGTGCCGTTGAGCGACATGACCATCAGCTGGCTCGACGGGGCGGATGAGATCGCCGATATTCCGACCGGCCGCTTTAAGGGCGTGGTTGCGGAAGTGGTGGATGCCACGCACGATATCAAGCTCATCCGCATCCGGCTTGACGATCGCGGGCAGTTTACCTTCAAACCCGGACAATATGTGCGCCTGCTTTATCCCGACTGTTCGCCGCGCGATTATTCCATTGCCAGCAGGGTGGATGAGGAACTGATTGAATTCCACATCCGGCATGTTCCCGGCGGCATGACGAGCGGCCGCATCTTCTCGCTCGCAAGCGCGGGTGACCCCGTCACGATAGTCGGGCCTTTCGGCTCTTCGTTCCTGCGGGAAAAACATTGCGGGCCGATCCTCGGCATTGCTGGCGGTTCGGGGCTCGCTCCGGTCAAGGCAGTTGTCGAGGCGGCGCTCGCAACAGGCCGCGAACGACCGGTTCATGTCTATTTCGGCGCGCGCGCCGAGCGTGATCTCTATATGCTCGACCGCTTCGGCGATCTTGCCGCCCGGCATGGCAATCTGAGTTTCGTTCCGGTTCTCTCGCATGAGGAACATGCCGATATCCGGTGCGGTTATGTCGGTGCGGCCGTGGCGGATGATTTCGACGATCTCGATGGCTGGAAAGCCTATATTGCAGGCCCGCCGGCCATGATCGAGGCGACGGTGCCACAGCTTCTGGCGCGCGGCATGCGCACCGCCGACATTCATGCAGACGTGTTTTTCACCCCGGAAAGATAGGAGCAGGATCGATGAATATTGGCACAGCCGCCACCGCATCCGGTGTTTCTGCGAAGATGATCAGGCATTACGAGACAATCGGCCTGATCAAATCGGCAAACCGCACGGAGTCCGGATACAGGGTCTATACGGCCAATGATCTGGAAACGCTGCGTTTCATCCGGCGCGGACGCGATCTCGGTTTTTCCATCGAAAAGATCAGGCAGCTGATGACGCTCTGGCGCGATCCGGGCGGCGCCTCATGCGATGTCAAACGCATCGTCATGGAACATGTCGTCGATCTGGAAGCGAAGATGCATACGCTTCGCGAGATGGCCGACACGCTGCGAAATCTCGCAAACTATTGCCCTGACAACGGAGAGCCGGATTGCCCGATCATTCATGATCTCGCCCATGCCGAGGATATCGATTTTACGACCGTGGCCATCGTGCCCAAGCGCACCGGAATGCTGAAGGGCACTTCCGGGCCGGTGATGGATCGACAGCGCCCGGTGAAATAAGCGGCCGTTTTCCTTTGGGAAACGGGCGTGGATTGCAGTGCAGACGCCAATTGTGGTGAAGGAGACCAAGCCATGTGGATACAGATAATACAGCGCTTCCTTATTCTGTGCCTGATGCTGGCGATCGTGTCCGTCATCGCGTTTCTTCTGCCCTATATGGCGGGCGGCGATCCGGCCCGCACCATTCTCATGTCGCGCATGCGCGATACGGCGCTCGATCCGCATGCGGTCGAGGCGCTCAGGGTCAGCCTCGGACTGGACCGCCCGCTCTATGTGCAATATTTCGCCTGGTTGTCGGGCGCGCTGCGGGGCGATCTCGGATTTTCCTTCACCAGCAGCCAGCCGGTCGCCGCCGAGCTTTTGCGGTCGCTCTGGGTGTCGGTGACGCTGGCGCTGACGGCGCTGGCGGTCGCGGTGGCCATCGCCCTGCCGCTCGGCACCCTGGCGGCGATGCGTCCCGGCGGTCGGCTGGACAATTTCGCGACGCTGATGATCCAGACCTTCGTTGCAACGCCCGAATACTGGTTTGCGCCCATGTCGGCGCTGGTCTTCGCGCTCTATCTCGGCTGGTTACCCTCGGCCGGGTGGGATAGCTGGCGTTCGCTGGTGCTTCCCGCACTGACCCTGACGCTGCGGCCGCTCGCCTATTTCACCCAGGTGACGCGCGCGGCAATGGCCGAGGTTCTGCGCGCGCCCTATATCACGGCGGCCCGCAGCCGCGGTCTCGGTATGCATGGCACGGTTATGCGCCACGGTATCCGCAACGGCTCGCTGCCGGTGGTCACCTTCTTCGCCCTGTGGCTTGCCGGCCTGCTTGGCGGATCGGTGGTCGTGGAGGTGATCTTCGCCATTCCCGGCATGGGCCGGCTTCTCTACGACGCCGTGGTCAATCGCGACATTCCGATGCTGCAGGGCGGTTTCATCTGCATCGTGGCGCTCTCCATCCTGATCAATACCCTCGCCGACAGCTTTTATGTCCTGATCAATCCAGCAATGCGAGCTCACCATGACCATTAGCCACTTCCCGAGCGCGTCTGCCGCCGCCATGCCGATGACCACCCCCAAGCGCCCTTCGAACCTCGCCCGCTTCACGGATTTCATCCGCCGCCGGCACTGGACCTTCTATGCGGGATCGGCGATTTTTCTCGTCATCATCCTCTTGCTGGTGATCGCGCCGTGGATTTCGCCCTATGATCCGGCAAAGCAGAGCCTTCGGCTCAGGCTGAATGCGCCGAGCGCTGCCTATTGGCTTGGGACGGACCATCTCGGGCGCGATGTCTTGAGCCGGCTGTTGATCGGCGGCCGCTTCACGGTCACGATTGCCGCCATCACCGTCATTCTGTCGGTGGTGATCGGAACCTTCATCGGCATCATCAGCGGCCGCAGCCGCGGCATCCTCGACGAAGTGCTGATGCGCATCGTGGACCTGCTCATCGCCATACCGGACGTGGTGATCGCGATTTTTCTCGTCGCCATCTTCGGTCCGGGATATGGCACGCTGATCGCATCGCTGACCATCGTTGGCTGGACACCTTTTGCGCGGCTGGCGCGGGGGCTGACACTGTCGATCAATTCCCGCGAATATATCCGCGCGGCAGAGGTGCTCGGCTGCACACGGCGCTTCATCATCTTCCGGCATATCATTCCCAACACGATCTGGCCCATCGCGGCCGTGGCGTTCCTGCGCTTTGGCCACAAGCTGATCACGGTGGGCGGATTGTCGTTTCTGGGCCTCGGCGTACAGCCGCCTGCGGCCGACTGGGCGCTGATGCTGGCCGATGCGCAGGCTTATGCGGAACGGATGCCCGTTCTCGTCATCGCACCGGGTCTGGCGATTTTCCTGGCGGCGCTCAGCGTGACGTGGATCGGCCATGGCCTGAACCTGGAAACGAAGAAAACCGACGGTCATTGACACCTGCCAACGGGCAATGGTCGATTTGACGATTGTCAAACATAGATGACGCAACGGAACCGGAAGGAGAGTAATATCGTCTGAAGCCGCATGAAGAATACGCAATGCCTCCGATTCAATAAAAATAAGGGGAACTCTTATGAATATCGAAGGACAAACGCTTGCCAATACGGCCATGTCCCCTGAATGCGCACCGCTTCTGGAGATAGAGGACCTGCACGTTTCAGTGCCGGCGCAAAACGGCCGCAAGTTTGTTATTTCGGGCCTGACGCTTTCCGTCAACGCCGGAGAAGTCGTCGCTCTCGTCGGCGAATCCGGGTCGGGCAAGAGCATGACGGCGCTGTCACTGATGCGGCTTTTGCCGCAGGGCGCGGAAATCAATTCCGGCCGCATTTCCTTTGCCGGTCGCGATATTCTCGCTCTTTCATCCTCCGAACTCGATGCGCTGCGCGGCGCAGATATCAGCATGCTGTTCCAGCAGCCGCAGGCCATGCTCGACCCGACCAGCCGGGTGAGGACGCAGGTGGCCGAGCCGCTCTGGATCCACCGTAAAATGAGCCGGCACGCCGCACTTAACCGGGTCGTCGGCCTTCTGTCGGATGTCGGCATTCCCGATCCATCGGCGCGGGCGCAGTGCTTCGCGCACGAGCTTTCCGGCGGCATGGCGCAACGTGTGATGATTGCGGCCGCACTCTCCGGCAATCCGCAGCTTCTGATCGCCGACGAACCGACGACGGCACTTGATGTCACCGTTCAGGCACAAATCCTGCGCCTGCTCGATGACGAACGCCGCAAGCGCCGGCTTGCCACGCTGCTCATCACCCACGATCTCTCGGTCGTCGCCGCCTTCGCTGACCGGATCGCGGTCATGTATGCCGGCCGCATCGTCGAGGAGGGGCCGACCCAGGCGATCCTCAAGGCGCCACAGCATCCCTATACCAAGGCGCTCATCAGCTGTTCGCTTTTGACCACCGACAGCGAGGGGCAGTTGCTGACGATCCCGGGCTCCAGTGCGCAGGCCCATGACATGTCCTGCGGCTGCCGGTTTCATCCGCGCTGCGCGCTTGCCAATTCGGCAGGCATGAGCGGCCGCTGCATGGCCTCGGAACCGGATCTGAATGCCTTGCCCGAAGGGCGCAAGGCGCGGTGCTGGGCGGTCGGCCACGACCATGCCAGCCACGATCATGCCGGTCACACGGTCTGCTGAGGGAGGGCGACGATGCTAGCGACAGCGACGACACAGACCCCGCCATCGGCGGAAAACAGCAAGCGGCCATTCGTGGTCGCGAAGAACCTTTGCAAATATTATCCCATATCGGGTCTCGGTCACCGTGTGGTGAAATCCGTCGACGATGTTTCCCTGACGATCGGCGAGGGGGAAGTGCTTGGTCTCGTCGGTGAATCCGGATGCGGCAAAAGCACGGTTGCCGGGCTGATTACGCGGCTGACCCACGCAACGAAAGGTGAGGTCAGCATCGGGCAGAACGATATGCTGCACATGCAGGGTGAGGCGCTCCGGCGTATGCGCCGGGTCGTGCAACTTGTGTTTCAGGACCCTTATTCCGCACTCGATCCCCGCATGCGTATCGGCCAGAGCATGGAAGCGCCGCTTGCCCAGCATGGCATCGGCACGCGCGAGGAGCGCACGGCCCGGGTTTTCCGGATGCTGGAAGAGGTCGGCCTCGACGGCTCTTTTTACGATCGGTATCCGAGCCAGTGTTCCGGCGGCCAGTTGCAGCGCGTCGTCATCGGCCGCGCGCTGCTTCTCAATCCGAGCTTCCTTGTCTGCGACGAACCGACATCGGCGCTCGACGCCTCAATGCGCACGCAGATCCTGAACCTTCTGATGGACATGAAGCGCCGTCACGGTTTGACGGTTCTGATGATTTCCCACGATCTGCGCGTAGTGCGTTATCTCTGCGATCGCATCGCGGTGATGTATCTCGGACGTGTCGTTGAAATCGCCGACCGGGAGGAGCTTTTCAGGGCGCCGAAGCACCCCTATACCAAGGCTCTCATAGCATCGTCGATGCTCGACGAGACGGGGTTATATGCACCGGAGATGCTTCTGGACGGCGATCTGCCGAGCCCTCTCAATCCTCCCAACGGCTGCAAATTCCATACCCGCTGCAAATATGCGACCGATATATGCGGCGAGGTGGAACCCGTTCTGGAAGGCGTTTCCGGCGAGCATTTCGCGCGCTGCCATCGCTGGCGGGAATGGGGCTGACGGACAACGCAGTTACAGTTTTCTGTTGCCGTAAAAACAGATGAATTGTGTGTTTACGGATTAATATCGGAATAAAATTCCGAGTACAAAACGTAAAATAGATAATATTCGAATGGATAATCGAGAGATATCCATAGGGTATTCTTATTGCCTTTGTAATGATTGAGTGAAATTTCGTGAAAATATACGAATTGTGAGCGTTGTCATCAAAAATAAAAGGGGAATATTCTATGATGAAGCACGCACTTTTGGCGTCATGCGCCATTGTGGTTTCGTTTGGAACGCATGCGGCAGAGGCCGCCACGATTACCTACGACGATAATTTCGGTGTGAAGACCGGCTGGCAGCTGGCTTCCGACGACGCCTATCTCGGCTCGCGTGCGGGTTGTTTCGAAAGCCTGGTGCGTGTCGGTTATGACATGAAGCTGGAGCCAAGCCTCGCCGAGTCCTGGACGCAGATTGATCCCAAGGTGTGGGAATTCAAGCTGCGCAAGGGCGTCAAGTTCCAGAACGGCGAACCGCTCGATGCCAAGGCCGCGGTCAATGCACTCAGTAATCTCCTAAAAGCACCCGTGCCCGCCCGTGCCTTCTCTCCGAAGCTGATTGCCGCCGTCGAAGCTGGCGGCGATGATGTGGTGAAGATCACGACGATCGAACCCTCCGTGCTGCTGCCGGCGCAGATGGCAAGCCCTGCTACCTCGATCCTCGCTCCATCCGCCTACAAGGACGGTAAGGTCGATCCCATCGGAACCTGCACCGGACCTTTCAAGATCACCGAGGTCGATCCCAGCCAGCATATGGTTCTGACGGCCAATCACGATTATTGGGGCGGCATGCCGAAACTTTCCGGCGGCCGTGTCAATTTCGTGCCCGATGCCGACACACGCGCCACCCAGGTTCGAACCGGGGAAGCGCAGGTTTCCCGGCTCGTGCCGTCATGGACGGTCAAGACCATCGAATCCACCGATGGCGTCAAGGTCGCGCCAATCCCGTCGCCGCGTATCACCGAGTTGCTGCTGAATAATTCAAAGCCGCCTTTCAACAATATCAAGGTGCGTCAGGCGATCCAGGCCGCCATCGATACGGGTGGTATCGCCGAGAGTATCTATGAAGGCGTAGTCAAGGGCGCGACCATGCCTTTCGCGGCCGGCGAACCGTGGGCTGCAAAGGAAACCAAACCCGCGTATGACGTGGAAAAAGCCAAGGACCTTCTGAAAGAGGCCGGCGTTGCACCCGGCAGCCTTAAGGTGACGCTCCTTGCCTATACCGCAAAGACCGAACTCAAGGACGTCGCGGCGATCATCCAGGCGCAGTTGCAGGAAATCGGAATCAAGGTCGATGTCCGCGTTGCCGATTACAGCGCCATCGAGCCCGACATGCTCGCCGGCAACTTCGACATGGCGCTGCTGTCTCGCGGTTACGCCACCGATGTCGCCGAACCGGCCGGTTTCCTGAATGCCGACTATACCTGCGGCGGCGGCTACAATATCTCGCATTATTGCAATGCGGAGACGGACAAGCTGATCAAATCCGCCTATTCGGCGGGCGAACCCACCAAGCGTTATGCCATTTACGGCGAAGCGGCGAAGAAGATTTATGACGAAGCCGTCTCCGTCTTCCTCATCCACGAAACCGTGTTCGATGCCTATTCGGAAAAGCTCGAAAACTACAAGCCGCATCCGCTGAACTATTTTGTCATGACCAAGGATCTGGCGACAAAATAAATTAGTGTGATGGTGCTGATTGAGAGGGGCCCGGCTCGCAAGAGCCGGGTCTTTTTTGTGATAAGGTCCTTGCACCTCTCCTCCGTCATTCCGGCCCTGAGCCGGAATCCAGCCAGCCCAAGTCCTTGGGCTGAAAAGAGGATTCCTGCCGTACAGACGCACGTCGGCTTGATTTCGGCTCAAGGCCGGTGTGACGGCATGTGGATGATTGGCTTCATTAAACTGGGAAAAACCTCCTCCGTCATCCCTGATTGAAAGGGAGAGGGCGTTCGCCATCCGGGAGGAAAGAGGGACGGATGCCGTCCAAAACCCGTCACATAATGCAGCGTGAAGCGGGGCAGATGGGGCGATCCGGCGGCCGCAGCGGTGAAGCGCCGCCGGTATCTCTTCGGATCAGGCGCGTGCTTCCGGCGTATAGCCTGCAGCGGTGATGATTTCGGCAATACGTGCTGCATCGGAGACGCCGCCAACCACAACCGTGCGGCTTGCC
The DNA here is from genome assembly GCF_027871605.1 of Agrobacterium sp. CFBP 3001. NCBI lineage: Bacteria > Pseudomonadati > Pseudomonadota > Alphaproteobacteria > Hyphomicrobiales > Rhizobiaceae > Agrobacterium > Agrobacterium sp. CFBP 3001. Next base: position 121,514 of record NZ_JAQAHD010000005.1, on the reverse strand, counting down.
GGATCGGCATGCACGGCAGCGCCGGGAACGGTCTTTTCGATCGCGCCCTTGATCACTCCGGCGCAGTGACCGCAGGTCATGTCTTCAACGTGAAAAGAAAGGTCTGCATCAACCGGTGCCGTGGTGGTTTCGGCGTGATGCTGGTGAGCGGTGCACATAGGCGGTTCTCCATGGTTTGGAATTCTAACAGGAGGAGCCTGGACTATTCCAACGTGGGAAGGTCAAGCGCTTTATTCGCCGGCGCTCAACAAGTATGCCTCGACATCAGCTGCGCCAGAAGATCGGCATCAGCAGCACCAGAACCGTCAGGATTTCCAGACGTCCGAGCAGCATCAGGACCGAGAGGAGATAAAGCGCGGGATCGCTGATGGTGGAGAAATTGCCCGCCGGGCCGATGATCGGGCCGATGCCGGGTCCGACATTGGCGAGCGAGGTCGCAACGGCCGAGGTGGCGGTCAGGAAATCGTAACCCATAAGGCTCATGGCAAGGCTGCCGGCGATCCACAGCGCGATGAAGCAGCTGACGAACAGGAAGATTGTCCGGATCGTATCGGGATCGACCACCTGCTGGCCGTAACGCACCGAATAGACCGCGTTCGGATAGATCAGCTTCTTCAGCCCGGCGCGCACCACGTTGAACATGATGAGAAAACGATAGGCCTTGATACCGCCCGCCGTCGAGCCGGAACAGCCGCCCATGAAGGTGGCGAAAAAGGCAACGACGACGACGAAAGGCCCCCAGAGCGTATAATCGTCGCTGGCAAAGCCGCCGGTCGAAAGGATCGAGGTCATATTGAAGAAGGAATGGCTGAGCGCGTCATCCAGCGGCACACCGTTCCTGAAATGATGGTAGACTCCAACCGCAATCGAGATCGCACAGAGATAACCGAGGAAAACGGCGATCTGCGGGTCGCGCAGCGTTTCCAGCCGGCGGCGCACCGCAAGCAGGATCATGACCGAGAAGGGCAGGCTGCCGAAGATCAGAAAGATGGTGGCGATCCACAGCAGCGCCGTATTGTTGAAATAGGCAAAAGACGCGTCATGGGTGGAAAAACCGCCGGTCGCGACCGTCGACATGGCATGGTTCAGCGCATCGAAATGCGACATGCCGGCAAAATCGTAAGCGATGGTACAGGCAAGCGTCATGATGATGTATATGGCCACAAAAGCCCGGGTGAAGCTCGCCAGCCGCGCAAAAGGCCGGTCGTTGCCGGTATCGGAAGATTCCATGCGGAAGAAGGTCATGCCGCCGACACGCAGCAGCGGCAGGATGAAGAGGCCCAGCGCCACGATACCGATACCGCCAAGCCAGCACAGCAGCGAACGCCACAGAAGGATGCCCTGCGGCGCGTTGTCGAGACCGGCAATGGCTGTAGACCCCGTCGTCGTAATCGCGGAAACGGATTCGAACAGCGCCTGGCCGAGCGTCAGGTTGAGTTCGGACAGGTAAAGCGGAACCGCGCCGACAATGGAAAACACCAGCCAGAGCAGGTTGACGAGCAGAAAGCCGAAACGTTTGTTGAAGGCCGCAATCGGACCGCGCGTCGCCAGCGCGCAGGCAAGCGCAAAGCCCCCGCACATGAAACCCGACAGCGCAAACACCATCCAGTCGTCATTGCCGTAATAAAGATCGGTGAGCGCCGGCAGGAACATGGCCGTCGCCATGTAAAGCCCGAAGATGGACGCCACATATATGACCGAGCGCAGAAGGTTGCTGTTCAAGAAATGAAACCCGGAGTTTGTTGCCGCGCTGAAATGAGTCTTTGTCTCGGACGTCTTCCTATGGCATAGCGGGTGCCATTATGAATTTCAATGGATTGACTATCGTGGACAAGCAGCTTGTGGAAGCAGCGCGGCGAGAAGTGCGGGAAATATTCCCGGAAACGCCGTTGCAGTTGAATGAACATCTCAGCCGTCGATATGGCGCGTCGATTTGGCTGAAGCGTGAGGATCTGTCCCCGGTTCGTTCCTACAAGATTAGAGGCGCATTCAACTTCCTGCGCAAGGCGGTGGCCAAGGCCGGCAAAGGCAAGGTTTTCGTCTGCGCTTCGGCCGGAAACCATGCGCAGGGCTTTGCTTTCGCCTGCCGTCATTTCGGTGTTCAAGGCGTTGTTTTCATGCCGGTGACGACACCGCAGCAGAAGATCGAAAAGACCCGCATCTTCGGCGGCGAATTCATCAGCATCCGTCTGGTGGGCGATATATTCGACCAGTGTTATGCCGCCGCCCGCAAATATGTTGAGGACAATGACGGCTACATGGTGCCGCCCTTCGACCATGAGGACATCATCGAAGGCCAGGCGACGGTCGCCGCCGAAATCATGGATCAGCTTCCGGAAGGCACGAAGCCGGATATCGTCGTCATGCCCGTTGGCGGCGGCGGTCTTTCTGCCGGTCTATCGGGCTTTCTGGCCGGCACGGTCCGCAAGGAGAACTTCGTGTTCTGCGAGCCGGAAGGGGCGCCGAGCCTGAAGAAAAGCCTCGAACGCGGCGAACCGGTGACGCTGAACAAGGTCGATAATTTCGTCGACGGCGCCGCCGTCGCCCGCATCGGCGACCTGAACTTCAAGGCCCTGAAGGATTTTCCGGCCGAGCAGGTCATGCTCATCCCGGAAAACGCCATCTGCGTGACGATCATCGAGATGCTGAATCTCGAAGGCGTGGTGCTGGAGCCGGCCGGCGCGCTGGCAATTACCGCGCTGGAAAAGCTCGGCCGCGAGAGGCTGGAAGGCAAGACGGTCATCGCCGTCGTCTCCGGCGGCAATTTCGATTTCGAACGTCTGCCGGACGTGAAGGAACGCGCCATGCGTTATACGGGCGTGAAGAAATACTTCATTCTGCGCTTGCCGCAGCGCCCCGGCGCGCTGCGCGATTTCCTCAACCTGCTCGGCCCGGACGACGATATCGCCCGTTTCGAATATCTGAAGAAATCGGCCCGCAATTTCGGTTCGATCCTGATCGGTATCGAAACCAGCGCTAAGGAGAATTTCGCCGGCCTGCTGGAACGTTTCGAAGCCGCCGGTCTCGGTTATGAGGACATCACCGAAAACGACATCCTGTCGAACCTGATCATCTGATCGGAAGAGGCAGGGAAGGGCGGATCGTCTCCGCCCTTCAAAACTGACACAGATTGAGGGAGTGAAAGCCATGGCATCGTTTTTTTCCAAAATCCTCTCGGCCTTCGGCTCCGGCCAGCCGTCCTCCGACGCGCCGCAGAAGGTCGCCCAGGCGGAGCCGCATGCGCATGGCGACTATCTGATCTATGCGACGCCGATCAAGGAAGGCGGCCAGTTCCGCCTGGCGGGCCGCATCGAAAAAAAGGCCGGCGATGAAGTGCTGGTGCATGAATTCGTGCGCGCCGACGTCTTCACCAGCATGGACGATGCGGTTGAGTTCACGATCCGCAAGGCAAAGCTCATCATCGACCAGAACGGCGCTTCGCTTTTCCCAGGAAAATGATGACGCTTTCTTGCCTCGGATATTAAGATTCCGTTGTTTGCTTCGGCCTATCCTCCTCAAAATGTGAAGCCGCGCGCCACTGACGCCGCGCGGCGCGTATAGGTAAGGCATGCGCCGATGCAATGGGCAAATCTCGCCCTCTTTCTGACGGAAGCCGTCGTCTATTTCTCGGTAATGACGGCATTCCTTCATTACCGGCATATTCTCGGCATCGGTGTTTTTCTCACCGCGCTGGGCGTCATGCATTTTCTGGAGACCTATCTGGCGGCCGTCTTTTACGTGCAGCTGCCTTTCGGCGTGGCGTCGCCCGGCTCCTCGATCCTTTTTGCCGGCAAGCTGATGATGATCCTCATGCTCTATATGCGGGAGGACGCGGCGGTCGTTCGACAGCCGATCTACGGCCTGTTTCTCGGCAATATAGTGACCGTCATCATGGCGCAGATCATCCGTTTCCATCAGACGGTGGCGATCGTTCCCGGGCAGTCGGTCAGCACCGCATTTCTGGATGACATGGGCGTGCTGATGGTCTGGGGAACCAGCCTGCTTTATATAGACGCCATCGCCATCATCCTGTTTTACGAAAAACTGGGGCGTTATTTGCAGCGCCATATCGTACTGCGCTTTGCGATCTGCGGCGTCGTTATCCTGAGCTTCGATCAGGCGGGTTTTTATGGGGCGCTGCGATTGTTGTTCAACGCGCCTCTCGATGTCTTTTACGACGGCTGGAAGGCGAAGATGGCGGCGGTCGGCATCTATTCGCTGCTGTTTGCCACCTATCTCTGGCTGACATCGGCCAAGGGCCGCTTTCTGACACGCCGCAGCGTTGCCGATGTCTTCAACGATCTCACTTTCAGGGAACGTTACGAGGAGCTTCTGTCCCGCTCCGGACGCGATATGCTGACCGGCGTATCGGACCGCGCCCGCATGGAGCTCGATGCGCCCTCCGTCGTCGTGGAGTGCCTGGAGAAAAAGCGGCCGGTCAGCGTGCTGATTGTCGATATCGATCATTTCAAGACCGTCAACGATACGTTCGGACACCTGCAGGGCGATGATATCTTGCGGGAATTCGCCGCCGTCCTGAAGCGCGCGGTGCAGCCGCTGGGCCATCTCTACCGCTTTGGCGGTGAGGAATTCGTTGTCCTCCTGCCGGCAATGGCGCATGAAACGGCGCTGGCATTTTCGAACAATCTTCGGGCAGCGATCCTTGCGGACCTGCAGCGGCCGGACGGTTCGCCGCTGACCGTCAGTATCGGCGTCGCCACCGCTTTCGAGGATGGACAGCTTTTCCGCGCGCTCCTATCGGAGGCCGACGCACGGCTCTATGCGGCAAAAAATAACGGCCGGGATCAGGTCCACGGCCGTTACGGAATGTGGGTCGGCTGATACCGGCAACCCTGACCGGCATCGCCCAGACATTCGATGTGCCTCAGGCGGCCTGCGCCAGCTCGGCAACCTTGGCCTCGGCGGCAGCCACAGCCTTTTCGACGGCTTCCGGACCGAAGGCGAGACCGTCGACATAGATGACTTCCACATCGGTCATGCCCATGAAGCCGAGAACAGTCTTCAGGTACGGAACGGCATGGTTCATCGAGACCGCCGGGCCTTCGGAGTAAACGCCGGCCGCAGCCAGAACGATATAGACCTTCTTGCCGGTGGCGAGGCCGACCGGGCCGGTTTCGGTGTATTTGAAGGTCTGGCCGGCGCGGGCGACATTGTCGATCCACGACTTCAGGCCGGAATAAATGTTGAAATTGATAAGGCCGGTGCCGATGACGACGGTGTCGGCGGCGAGAAGCTCGGTCACCAGCTTGTCGGAATAATCGGCGGCAACCGCTTCTTCGGCGGTGCGCTGGTCGGGCGCCTTGCGGATGGCGGCGGTCTTGACGGTGTCGAGATGCGGGATCGGGTCAGCAGCGAGATCGCGGTGGACAAGGGTGTTGGAAGCCGACTTCGCCTTCAGCTTGTTTGCGAGTTCACCGGCAAACTTGTTGGAAACCGATTCGTCGCCACGCGGGCTGGAGGTGATGAGAAGAATGTTGGACATGGTCTTTCCTTGCATATGCGATGAATTGACGGGCGCCTTGGGAGGGCGGGAGAGCACGATGCCCTTCCTTTGCGCTCTATATGAAAAATTACTGCCATCAAGAAAACTGTGATAATGTGGAAGCAATCTATCGATGAAATGGATGGGACATGGACGCGAACCCGACCCTCGATCAATTGCAGGTGTTTTTGACGGTTGCCGAGACCGGCAGTTTTTCCGCCGCGTCACGGGCGCTCAATCGCGCCCAGTCGGTGGTCAGCTACACCATCGCCAATCTCGAGGCGCAGCTTGAAGTGACGCTGTTCGAGCGCAGCGGCGTGCGTCAGCCGAAGCTGACGGATGAAGGCCGCGCCATGCTGGAGGATGCAAGGCGCATCGTCGCCGGCCTGCAGGAGATGCGCGCCCGCGCCAAGGGGCTGAAGCAGGGGCTTGAGGCGGAACTCTCGGTCGCCATCAGCACCATGGTGCCGGCGGAGGCCATGGTGGCCGTGCTGCGGGATTTTCGCCAGCAGTTCCCAACCGTCACCCTCAGCCTCAATGTCGGCGAGCTGGGCATGGTCATGGAGATGGTGCTCTCCCGCAAGGCAGGTATCGGCATCGGCGGAGCGGTATTGCGCCAGGATGATGAACTCGTGATGGAAAAAGTCGGCCATTCCTTCATGTTGCCGGTGGTTGCGGCAGACCATCCACTGGCGCAGATCGAGCGGCCTCTGGTTCTCGCTGACGTGCGCGAGGAGGTTCAGCTTGTTGTCACCGATGCTTCGGGCCTGACCAAGGGGCGGGATTTCAACGTGCTGTCCTACAAGACGTGGCGCGTCAGCGACATCGCCACCAAATACCAGCTCATCAAGGGCGGCCTCGGCTGGGGCGGTCTGCCCGCGTCGATCGTGCGCAATGATTTGACCAATGGCAGCCTGAAGGCGCTCGAGCTGGAGGCCTATGAGCAGGGCGAGTATCCGCTCTTTTCACTGCGAAGGGTGGATTCACCGGCGGGGCCCGCAGGCCAGTGGCTTGCCGAAGCATTTCAGGAACGCCTCTCCGCATGCCCGAACCATAAGGATTTCAACGGGATGATTGAGGCTAACAAACACAAGCCGATTGCTGTCGCCGCTGAGTGACATTGTCTAATTATATCTGGACCGAGCGGGGCCACATTTTCCCGGCGGGTAGAAGGAACGCGCGGCAACCTCGGCGCTATGCCAGCAAGGCCAATTGACGTGGGCGGGTCGCCTGCCTATACCTAAATCACGGTCAGCAGTTCACCGAGGCATCGCCGTCCCGCAAGGGAAGCTAAACCTGCGTTTTTAAAGTTTGACAGCACTTATCCCGTGCCATGTCGGAAGCCGGCGATCAGCGACACCTTTTCGGAATGGCACTTGAGGGTAAGTCATGCCACGTTCGATCCTTTCCATTGATATCGCCGACCTCTCGACTTTCGCCAAATCCGTCCGCGAACAGATCGGCAGGCTGGACCGAAAGCCAAGCCATGTGGAGATGCTCAATCTTCTGAGCCGGGCTGCCGGGTTCCGAAATTTCCAGCACTTGCGAGCCTCGCGCGAGCCATCCGATGACAGCGGACCATCCCGGCCAGATATGCTGCCGGCGGCTAATGAGGGCAGGGTGCTGAAGACCGTTCGTGTCTTCGACGCTGCCGGCCGGCTGATGCAATGGCCGGCCCGCCGCTCGCAGCAGGAACTGTGCCTCTGGTACCTATGGGCGAAAATTCCTGCCTGGCGGAGCTTTTCCGAGCGCGAATTCAGTATTTTTCTGGATAGCCTGCACCTGTTCGGGGATGCGGCGATGCTGAGGCGCGACATGGTCGGCCTGAGGCTCATCCGCCGCAACCGCGATGGCAGCGATTATCGGCGCATCGAGCAGAAACCGCCATCGGAACTGCCGCTTCTGCTGCGAGCGCTCGGTGGGCGCGATTGGGGGGATAGCCCTCGGTAGTGCCGATAGTTTCGATCAAACTCGGCGTTATCCTCGGGCTTGTCCCGAGGATCTGCTACGGATTGATTTAATTCGACGTGGTTAGATCCTTGGGACAAGCCCAAGGATGACGGCAGAGCTTCCCCCTGCCGCCAACAGCCGAAAGGCCGCAGCCCTCAAAGAACCAGACGGAACTTCGCGAAACCTTCCGCGCCGTCCCCGGCATCCTCGATCTTTGCGCCCTTGATATCGGCCGCGTAGTGGCGGCCCTTGGGGCCGGTCTCGAAGATCGCCGTGGTATCGGCCACCGGTGCGAAGGACCAGTTTGCATCCGCAGACGGGTTGATGGTGCCCTGATCGATGATATAGCGCACGATCACGTCGCGGTTGGTGTCGGGGGCCACGAAGATCACCTTGTCGCCGGCGATATCGGGGAATTTGCCGCCGCCGCTGGCCCGGTAATTATTGGTCGCCACCACGAATTTCTGCTCGGGATCGATCGGCTTGCCTTCAAATTGCAGATTGACGATGCGGTTGCTGTCCGGGTTGACCGCCTTGCCGTCCTTGTCGAATTTCGCCGGTTTGGAAATGTCGATCTGATAGGTCACGCCGTCGATGACATCGAAATTATAGGACGGGAAATCCGCATTCAGCAGCGGCGCATCCTTTGCGCCGGCCTCGACAGTGTTGAACATGCCGGCCGACATTTCCAGCCAGTTCTTCACCTGCGCGCCGTTGATCAGCACCGCCTGCACCGTGTTGGGGTAGAGGTAAAGATCGGCGACGTTCTTGATGGCGATGTCACCGGCGGGGACATCGGTATAATAATCCGCACCGCCGCGACCGCCGGACTTGAAGGGGGCTGCCGCCGAAAGCACGGGCAGATCCTTGTATTGCCCTTCCTTCAGCATGTCCTTGATGTACCAGGTCTGGGCATTGGAGACGATCTGTACGGAAGGATCGTCGGCCACCAGCGCGAAATAGGAATAGAGCGGCGCGGAGGTCTTGCCGACGGGACGGCGCACATAGGCAAGGGCCGCCTCGTGATCGGCCTTGGCGGCGGCGAGGACTTCCGCCTTGTCCGTGAAATCAGCGACGACCTTGCGGTTTTCGTCGCGGTGGTAGATCGGCCGGGCTTCGGAGGTGAAGTCGACGATCTTCCAGCTCTTGCCGTCCTTTTCGAGCAGCAGGTCGATAAGGCCCATATGCGAGCCCCAGAAACCGGCCATTACCGCCGGCTTGCCCATCAGCGTGCCCTTGACGGCATCCGCACCCTCAATGCCGTCCCAGGTCTTCGGACCGGGGAAGACCAGATGCTGGTGGCCGGTGAAGATCGCGTCGATGCCTTCGACACCCGCCAGATAAAGCGAGGCGTTTTCCATGCGCTCGGTCTGGCCCTTACCGTCGATACCGGAATGGGAAAGGGCGATGACGATATCCGCACCTTCCTCCTTCATGACCGGAACCCAGGCTTTCGCCGCCTCGACGATATCGCGCGTCTGCGCCTTGCCCTCGAGGTTCTTGGAATCCCACATCATGATCTGCGGCGGCACGAAGCCGATGATGCCGACCTTGACCGGGCTCGTCACGCCGCCGCCGTCGCGGATCTGCTTCTCCAGAATGACATAGGGCTTGAAAAACAGCTCGTCGTTCTTCGGATCGGAAGCAAGCTGGCCCTTGGTGAGGTTGGCGCAGACGTAAGGGAAACCCGCACCCGCCAGCGTGTTCGACATATAGTCGAGACCGTAATTGAATTCGTGGTTGCCGAGCGTGCCGCAATCGTAACCCAGCACGTTCATGGCGTTGATCACGGGGTGCTTGTCGCCGGCCTTCATGCCGCGCTCATAGGCGATATAGTCGCCGAGCGGGTTGCCCTGCAGGAAGTCGCCATTGTCCACCAGCATCGAGTTTCCGGCTTCGGCGCGGATGGTGTCTATGATCGAGGCCGTGCGCGCCAGTCCCATCGTGTCGTTCGGCTTGTCGGCGTAATAATCATAGGGAAAGACGTGAACATGGATATCGGTAGTTTCCATGATACGCAGATGCGCCTGGTTGGCCGCCGCACGCGCAGCAAAAGGGTGCAGCATCACCAGCGCCGAGGAGGCTGCGATGCCGCCCAGAAGCGAACGCCGGGTAATGGGATGGAGAGCGAGAAGCGACGACATGGGAACTCCTTCGGATGAAGCTTGCTCTGTCTTGAAAAAATGACAGGGTAGAAGCAATCGCAGAGGAGTCCATCACCAAAATGACAGGCCCGTGACAGATGGGGCGGTTTTCAACCGTTTGATAAATTTTTTATCACGGGCGTGCGGCGCAGGTGTCGCCGCACCGGAGAATGCGCATCCTACGTTCTTTGCATTGCTGCGCTTTAGATCAGCGGGCCAGCGTCGGTTTCACTTCTTCGTGGAAGAAGCGGAAATAGGAGGAGAGCTGCGCCAGCGTGTTGGTGGAAAGCTTGAGCTGCAGGCCGAGGCGGTTCATGTGCTGCCATTGCACGACGCCCTCGATGAAGCCCAGATCCTCACTCTGCACCTTGACCCGGCTGCCCTTGGCGGCGGCGAAAGGTCCATCCAGCTCGAGCGCCATTCCGGTGGCGGAAAGATCGACCACACGCCCTCTGGTCGACTGGCTGAAATAATGCACGGTCGCAAAAATCCTGGTCTTGCTGCGGGGCGCGGTCCGGGTCGCCATATTAAGGTTGTTTGTCATTTTGCTGCTCAAATCAATTGTTTCCGATACCTGCATCATGGCGCGAAAAACTTGAGAGCCGTTTAGTTCTTCTCTTAAAATTGCATGTAATTGCCGATTATGCTGTGTCGATACGGCACTGATAGCAATTATTGCGGGCTGAGCGCACATGTACATAAGCGACATCCGCGCGCTCCAGAAGGTGCCGCGCGCGCGAAACGATCTCGTCTGTCGCCGTCACCGCGCCGGTGCCGTAGACGATGCGGTCATCGGCTCCATAACCGCGCACGATATAATCCGGACTGTCCAGCATCGGCGGAATGGCCTGCGTCTGCGGGTAGCGCTCACAGGCGTCGGCATGCAGAAACACCGGGCCCGTTTCCGCATAGGGCTGCAGCGAGGGAAAGGGCCGATAGGCGAGGATCAACATCTCTTCGCCTTCCCCGATCTGGGAAAGGCAGTGGCGGCAGGGCATGCCGCCGGGAGAAACGGCTCTCTCCGGCGGATTGCCATAGGCGTCGGCGGCTCCCGCCCGGTAGGCTTCGGCTTCCTTAGCCGGCATTGCAGTGAAAACGAGATCGGTCATGACGGAGACCTCCTGGGTTGGGTTCGGCGTTGCTTCTTTGCAGCTATGGTCCCGAAACGGATCACTATCCACCCGATTCTTGACAGGCGATGCAACCAGCCCATTGCGTGACTCGTTAGCTTCGGGAATCAGTGACGCTCCTCGTTCCCGGAAGGTCTGATTTTATGTTCCGTCGTTTTCTGGCCGCCGTTCCGCTGGCTTTCGTTTCGTTGACGGCTCCGTTTGAGGCCGAGGCGCAGGTCGCTTCCGGACTCGATGGCCTGTCCGACGAACAGCTTCAGCAGGCGGTCAATTTCGTTATCGGCAATGCGATCTTCTCGCTTTATCACGAGGGTGCGCGCATGCTGATCTCGGATTTCGGAACGGCGGACACGGCAAGTGTGCAGGCGCCGGCCGATCAACTGGCTGGCACGCTCATCCTCCAGGCCAACGAGGAATGGCTCGACACCGCGCTCGTCAATGCCACGGACAGCTGGTATCTGGCGCGTGAGGCGGAGACCTTGCCTGAGCATGAAGCCCCGGTCTTCTCCGCGCTGGTGCCCGACAAGAGCCGAGATCGCAACATGGCCTGCCTGATGGTCGGCCGTGACAAGGACGGTTATGGCGATCTGGCCGCCATGATGGGGCTCAACAATGCCGAATTCGACAAATGCGCCGCCGCCTATCCGGGCGTTGCTTCGGCCTGGGAGAATTTTCTGAGCCCCCACCGCAGCCAGACCCCTTCCAGATTCTCCGTCAGCTACGTGCCGCCGCGCGACCCGGAGCTTGAGCCCTACGCCATCATGATCAAGGAATCGAAGGTTCTCGATCTCATCAGCCGCAGTTTTAGCGGCTATGGCTTGAAGGGGGACGTCAAGCTGACGGCCAAGTCCTGCGGCCGTCCCGACGTCTACTGGTCGGCGGAAAAGCGCGAGATCACCTATTGCTATGAACTCGGCAAGTTCCAGGCGGAACTGATTGCCGATCACCTGTTAAACACCGTCACGGAAGACAAGGGCGCTGCCGGCGGGCAAATCCCGACGGCCGCCGCTAATCTGGAACGGGAAATCTGAAGCCGGATTGCCGAACGCTGGCAATCTGGCTTCCCGATATGGGAGGAGAGTGCCGTGCCAAAGGTTGTCGTTCGCAATTTCGCCATCTCGCTTGACGGATACGGCGCGGGCCCAGACCAGAGCCTGCAGAACCCGCTGGGTGTGAACGGCGAAGAGCTGCACCAATGGGCTTTCAAGACCCGCACCTTTCATCGCATGTTCGGCAAGGACGGCGGCTCGACCGGGACGGACGAGGATTTTTCCGAAAAGAGCTTCGAAAATATCGGTGCCTGGATTTTGGGGCGCAACATGTTCGGGCCGGTGCGCGGCGCATGGCCGGATGAAAACTGGAAGGGCTGGTGGGGCGAAGAGCCGCCATATCACGTTCCAGTTTTCGTCCTGACGCACCATGCGCGCCCGTCCTTCGAGATGAAGGGCGGCACCGTATTTCATTTCGTGACCGACGGTATCGAGGCGGCGCTCGATATGGCGCTGAAGGCGGCAAATGGAAGGGATGTCCGCATCGGCGGCGGCGTTTCCACCATCCGGCAATATATGGCGGCGGGCATGATCGATGAGCTGCATCTGGCGCTGGCGCCGGTTTTTCTCGGCAAGGGTGAACATTTGTTCGAAGGGATGGACCTGCCCGCGCTCGGCTACCGCTGTACCGGGACCGTGGCGGGCGAGGGCGCTACCCATCTGATTATCGACAGGGCATGAATGCTGCGCCGTTAGAGGTGTCCCCACCAACATTGCGCAGCGGTTCCTGCGCTGACATTTCCCTCACGCACTTCTTATCGGAGAATGGCACGCGTTGCTCTCAAGGGCGCTACTCAGTTGCGCAGCGATATCTCCAGAAGCTCGGTATCGGCAAGCGGCTCCACCCAGGCCTCATAGGTGCCGACGGGCGAAAAGCCCATCATCTGGTAAAGCTGCAGCGCGCGCGGATGGTCGAGCGTGTTGGTGGTCACCGTCACCCGTTGCGGATTGTCCTGCCAGGCGGCGTAAAGCGCCTGCAACAGGAACCACTTGCCGACGCCTGCACCGATCGCCTCTTCGAGCAGCCCGAAATAGGAAAGCTCGGTCACCTCGTCGCTCGCCTTGTTCAGTTCGAAGAAACCGGCGGGCGCACCGTTCATATAAAGAACCGTAACGCTGTTTTTCGGATCGCGCAGAATGGAGGAAAGCTCCGCATCGCTCATGCGCATGCGCTTTTGCCAGTGCCAGCGTTTCCCCACCCGCCAGTAGAGATAGCGGTAGAAATGCAGGGGAATATTGTTGACCCGCATCAGCGCCGTCTGGATGTTGACCGGGATCGGCAGGCTGACCTTGGGCGGAGCCGTCATTTCCAGCTGCGTCACATGCGCCTTCAGCGGTCCGTGCGACAATGTGGGGATTGCGTCTGCCGGACCGGTAACCACCGGCGTATCCTGCAATCCGCCCCATTCCGACCATGAGCCGTCGTAAAGCGAATTATCCTTGTGGCCGAGCGATTCCAGCGCAAGCGTAATAACGGCGGCGGTGACGCCCGAGCCGCAACTGGTGACGACGGGCTTCGAAAGATCGATGCCGGCATCGGTCACCATCTTGCGGATGGCGGTGAGGTCCTTGAAGTGGCCGTTTTCGGAAAAGGCTGTCGCGGGCAGGCTGCGCGCGCCGGGCATGTGGCCGGAGCGCATGCCAGCACGCGGCTCGGCCTCGTCGCCGGTAAAGCGTCCGGCGCCACGGGCGTCGGCAATCTGTTTTTCGCCGCTGTCGACAATGCCGCGCATGGCGTCAAGCGAGGTTACGCGCTTCTCGTTGAAATCAGGCGTAAAGGTTGCCGGCTCGATTTCCGGCGTACCGGTTTCGAGCGGCCGGCCTTCGCGTTTCCAGCCATCGAGGCCGCCATCCAGCACATAGGCCTTGCGCACGCCCATCACCCGCAGCATCCACCATACGCGTGGCGCGGAAAAGAAGCCGGGGCCGTCATAGACCACGATCGTATCGGTGTCGCTGAGGCCAAGCGCACCGGCCTGCTCCGCGAAGAATTCCGGCGAGGGCAGGGAATGCGGCAGGCCGGTGGTATGATCGGCGATCTTGTCCTGATCGAAGAATACCGCACCGGGCAGGTGACCCGCCGCATATTCTTCCGCACCGTTGCGCTTGTGCGCCGGCAGATACCAGGAGGCATCAACGACACGAAACCCGGCCGTGCCGAGCTGTTTTTCCACCCAGTCCGCCGAAACGACGAAACGGCTCTTATCCGTGCTCACGATGTTTCTCCCAATCTCAGGCAACAGCTTCAGGCGCGCCGAAACGAATGCGGAACCGCCTGTTCTCCTTGCCCTTCTTTTCTATCTTGGCAATGTGAATATCGCCTACTTCCTGCGTTTCGGAAACATGGGTACCGCCGCAGGGCTGGCTGTCGATGCTGGAGTTTTCGCCGATGCAGACGAGGCTGACCCGGCCAAGGCCCATTGGCGGGCGCACATTCTTGGATTTGACGATGCCCGGATTGGCCTGCAGCTCCTCGTCGGTGATCCATTGCAGGAAGACGGGATGGTTGGCTTTCACCAGCTCCATAAGCTTTGCCGTGACTTCGTCCTTGTCGATGGTCTCGGACATGTCGAAATCGACACGCGATTCATCCTCGCCGACGGCGGCTCCGGTGATCGGCCATTGGCACACGACGGAGAGCAGATGGCAGGCGGTGTGCATCCGCATCAGCTTGTAGCGACGCGGCCAGTCCACATGCAGGGTGAGTTTTTCGCCGACTTCAGGAGAAGGCTGGCCTTCGAGCGGCACATGGATGATCACGCTCTTGTCGGCGCCGTTTTTGGTGATACCGAGTTCGATGCGCGAACCATCGGCCCGCTCGAGAAAGCCGCTATCGCCCGGTTGGCCGCCGGAGGTGGCATAAAAGCATGTCTGGTCCAGCTCTATGCCGCCATCCTCATGCACCGCCGTGACGATCGCTTCTGCGGTGGAAAGATAAAAATCGTCACGGAACAGGGCATTCACAGGCATTTCGGCATGTCCTCAAACGGTTTCGTACGGAACCGCAATCTCGCTTTTCGTCGCCAGCCACTGTGGGATCGGAAGTCCCTTGGAACGCAGGAAATCCGGATTGAAAAGCTTCGACTGATAACGATTGCCGTAGTCGCACAGTATCGTCACGATTGTATGCCCCGGACCGAGCTCGCGGGCAAGGCGGATTGCGCCGGCAATGTTGATGCCGGAGGAGCCGCCAAGGCAAAGCCCTTCCTTCGTCACCAGATCGAACAGCACCGGCAGCGCTTCGGCATCCGAAATGCGATAGGAGAAGTCAGGCGTAAACCCTTCCAGATTGGCGGTGATGCGCCCCTGTCCGATGCCTTCGGTGATGGACGAGCCTTCGGATTTCAGCACGCCGTGCTTGTAAAATTCATAGAGAGCCGCACCCTCGGGATCGGCAAGGCCGATCTTGATGTCGGGGTTGAAGTCGCGCAGGCCATCGGCCACGCCCGCAAGCGTTCCGCCGGAACCGACCGAGCAGATGAAGCCATCGACCTTGCCGTCCGTCTGGTCCCAGATTTCGGGGGCCGTCGTTTCGATATGGGCCTGACGGTTGGCGATGTTGTCGAACTGGTTGGCCCAGATCGCGCCGTTTTCATCGGTTGCGGCAAGCTGTTTTGCCAGCCGGCCCGAAACCTTCACGTAATTGTTCGGGTTGGAATAGGGGGCGGCCGGAACCTCGACCAGCTTGGCGCCGAGAAGCTTCAGCGCGTCCTTCTTTTCCTGGCTCTGCGTTTCGGGAATGACGATGACCGTCTTGTAACCCAGCGCATTGGCGACCAGCGACAGACCGATGCCGGTATTGCCCGCAGTACCCTCCACAATGGTGCCGCCCGGTCGCAGCTGACCGCGCCGCTCGGCATCGCGGATAATGTAGAGTGCGGCGCGATCCTTCACCGATTGCCCGGGATTGAGGAATTCCGCCTTGCCGAGGATTTCACACCCCGTCGCTTCAGAGGCGGCTTTCAGACGGATGAGCGGCGTGTTGCCGATAGCACTGAGCGCAGAGGAGTGAATGGTCATGATTGAGCCTTCTTGTCTGAGCGGAAATTAGGTGCCGTTATGTCCCGTTACAACCGCTT
Organism: Agrobacterium sp. CFBP 3001; assembly: GCF_027871605.1. Taxonomy (NCBI): domain Bacteria; kingdom Pseudomonadati; phylum Pseudomonadota; class Alphaproteobacteria; order Hyphomicrobiales; family Rhizobiaceae; genus Agrobacterium; species Agrobacterium sp. CFBP 3001. The sequence continues at coordinate 105,659 of NZ_JAQAHD010000005.1, read as the reverse complement.
CAAGGCAAGAAATTATCTTCCCGGCTTTGGCTTAGCCACGCAAAATTTTGCCGATACCCAATTTTATGCGTTCTTCTTGACGTCGGCATAGGCCGCAAGCGCTCTTTCCCGCGCTTTTCCATGGTCGACAATCGGTAGCGGATAGGTCTTGCCAAGTTCGATGCCCGCCTTCTTCAAGGCCTCTTTCGGCGCTTCGAACGGCTTGTGGATGTATTTTCGCTCAAGCTTTTCCAGCTCCGGCACGAAATGGCGCACATAATCGCCATCGGAGTCGAATTTTTCGCCCTGCAATATGGGGTTGAAGATGCGGAAAAACGGCGAGGCGTCCGCGCCTGATCCCGCCACCCATTGCCAGTTGGCTGCGTTGGAGGCCGGGTCCGCATCGACAAGCGTGTCGCGGAACCATTTCTCACCCTTCCGCCAGTCGATCAGCAGATGTTTGATGAGGAAGGAGGCTACGATCATGCGCACCCGGTTGTGCATGGTGCCGTGTTTCCACAATTGCCGCATGCCGGCATCGACGATCGGATATCCCGTCATCCCGCGGGTCCACGCCGTGAAGGATTTTTCATCGTCTCGCCAGCGGAAGGCGTCGAAACTGTCGTTCCAGTTCTTTTCATCGAGTTCGGGAAAATGAAACAGCAGGTGATAGCAGAATTCCCGCCAGACGATTTCCTTGCGAAAACGGCTGATATCGTTGGAGGCGATATGGCGGGAAAGCCCCTTCGTCGCGTGCCAGACGGTAGAAGGCGATATTTCGCCGGACGCCAGATGCGGCGAAAGCAGAGAGGTGGCGTGCTTTGCCGGAAAATCGCGGCCTTCTTCATAACCCTTCAAAGCGCCATCGATGAAATCGTCGAGTTTCTCCCGCGCCCCGCCTTCGCCGGGAGACCAGATGTCGCTGAAGTGTTTCGCCCAGTCGGGCTTGGTGGGTAACAGTTTCCAATCGCCAGGCTTTTCCGATTTTGGCCACGTCTTCGGCGCCTTGAGACCCTTCGGCGCATCCGCCGGCGCATGTGGCTCCTCGCCGCCCTCCAGCGCCCGCCAGAAAGGCGTATAGACCCGGTATGGACCGCCGGATTTCGTCTGCAGCCTCGATGGTTCATGCAGCAGATGGCCGGAAAAGCTGCGGACCGTCAGGCCGTCATCCCGAAGCGTCTGTTTCAGCGCCTTGTCCGTCGCCATGCCGGCAGGATCGTATCGGCGGTTCCAGAATACCGCCTCTGCACCGGTTTCGGATATCAGATGGCGCAATGTCTCGCCGGCGTCGCCGCTCAGAAGCACGAGGCGGCTGCCGATTTTTTCCAGTGCAGCGGTAAGGGACGTGAGGGAGTGGTAAAGCCACCATTCCTGTGCGCCGCCCAGCGGGCCGCATGATTTTTCCCTGATATAGACGGGGATGACGGGGCCGCCATGCTCCACGGCGGCAAGCAAAGCGAGGTTGTCCGAAAGGCGCAGGTCCTTGCGGAACCAGACGATGGCGGGGGAGGCTGTTGTCGGCATGAAAGGACCCGGTTCACTTCCGCTTGAACGAGTGTTGAAACGCTTTGTTCCGCAAATCGGCTAGAATGGAAAGATGGAGGGCATGGTTTTTCGAGGGTTATTTTTTTCGCCCTTGAAACCGCTGATAAAGGGAACCAACTGGAGGAGCCAGCGTTTGTCGCGGGTTAATAGAGCATGGAAGTGCAATCAATGTTGCTGAATGACGTTAAGTGGGAAAAGCCCGTTACCATCTCCCTTGAAAACGGTGCTCCCCGTATTTTCAATGGCGTTTACGAAGCCTTCGATTTTCTCCAGCACGAATGGCCTGAGCGTGGCGACAAGGTGCATGAACAGGCGCTGCGCCTGTGCCGCGCCTCGCTGATGGGCGACGTGGCGGGGGAAATTGCCCGCACGGCCTTCGTTGCCGCCAGCCGGCAGGCACGGTGCCTTGTGGAAGAGCCGGGCAAAATCGCGTCCTGAACGGATTTTCGGAACTGATGTGTATAAGGCCACCCGCAAAAAACGGGTGGCCTTGTTTGTTGAGGAGCAGGAAACGGGTTGTTTCGAATGCGGGATATGGCATCGTGCATGCAAAAATGCGGATGAGCGACGGCAATGAGCAACCACTACGGCTATATTGTTTTTCCCACAGCCCTCGGCCATTGCGGCCTTGCATGGGCAGGCCGGGGCATTGTGCGTTTGCAATTGCCCGGCTCTGACGCCGGCGAGACCGAAAAACTTCTCCAGAAGCGCCTGCCATCCGCCTCCATCGCCGTTCCCGACACACGCATGCGTGAGGTGATTGCGATGATCACCCGTTATTTCGGCGGCGAGGAGATCGATTTTACCGCCGTTGAACTCGATCTCGCCGGGCAAGAGCGTTTTTTCCTCGATGTTTACGCCGTTGCGCGGCAGATCGGCTGGGGCGACACGACGACCTATGGCGGCATCGTAAAAACGCTAGGCCTCGGTATGGAAAAGGCCCGCGATGTCGGTCAGGCCATGGCGAAAAATCCGGTGCCGTTGATCATTCCCTGCCATCGGGTTCTCGCCGCCGGCGGCAGGCTTGGAGGCTTCTCCGCACCGGGCGGAACCACCACCAAATTGCGTATGCTGGATCTCGAAAATGCCGGCCGCAGCCGCACCGATGAGGCGCAGGGCAGCCTGTTTTGAAGCAATGACAGATCAGCGCCCATGAATAGGCGTCTGATTTCTGCCCATTTCTCGTCAAATTGTCGCTAAATTGTCACAATACACGGGCGCCCTCTAACATAAGGGCGAGACGTTTGAGAGTATCCGCGTTAATTCTATCGGTTGCCTTGTCTTTTACAGTCATTGCATCGGCCTCTGCCGGCATGCTGAACCAGGCAGAAAAATACACCGGGCTGCATGAGTCCAAGAACAACAAGAGCCTCAAGAACATTCTTGGCGCAAATCCCCGCAGCACCCCATGGTGCGGCCTTTTCCTGCATGCGGTCGCCAGCAAGGCCGGCCGGCAATCTCCCAAATCCTATGGATTTGCGAAGTCCTGGACATCCTTCGGTTATGCCGTGCCAGTCAGTCAGGCGAAGCCCGGCGATGTCGTCGTCATTCGCAACGGCCGCGGTTACCACGCCGGCATTTTGAAAAGCATGAGCGGCAAGACTGCCCAGATCCTCGGTGGCAACCAGTCCGGCCGGGTGCAGGTGTCGAACTTTAACCGCAAGGCCATCGTTTCGGTCCGCCGCTAAATCTCCTGACATTTTTGACGGCATTTTTCGATAAAGGCGGGCTTTGACCCGCCTTTTCCGTCTTTGGGCCTAGGGCTGCTCTCTGGTGCCAGGCGCTGCGTCGCGCTGATCGTCGTCCTCAAGGTCTGTGGCGACGATGAAGGCGTCTTCGTGCTGCCTTGCGGCCTGCCGGCGCGCACGCAGGCTCACGCTCTCGTCCGGGTAAATCTCGACCTCTTTGGCTTTCAGTTCGCTGTCTGTTTCAAACCGCGCGACATCGTCGTCCTCAATATCAAGTGGTTCGGTTTTCGGCTTCTGCGGGGTGGTCATGAAGCGATCTCCTGCTGGTTTCTGCAGGTCAAACGATCGGCGGCCGATGACGGTTCCGTTTCTCGCGGAAATGCTCATTCGTCGCAGGTCAAAGCGGAACTAACTCTGGCTTTTTTTGTTTTTTCAATGGCACAATCAAAACCCGTGCAACGTAAACAGGGAGGTCCGTTATGAGCCATGACCGCGAAGCCGCAATCCGTGAAAAAGCGCGCGCAATATGGGAGAGGGAAGGAAGACCCGACGGGCACCATGAACGACACTGGATCGAGGCGGAACGGGAGCTTTCCGCAGATGCGGAAGCGGCGAAGGCCAAAAGCGGAGATGGCGTGAAGAAGTCTGCTGTCGCGAAGGCGCCTGCGAAGAAGACGCCAGCGAAAAAGGCAACTCCGGCAAATGCCAAATCACCCGCGGTAAAATCGCTTGAGAAAGAGCGGAAATCTACGGATAAGAACAAGGAAGACGATCTCACCGAGAGCCTTGAGGAGAGTTTTCCGGCAAGCGATCCTCCGGCGCTGACCAACGCCACGAAGGCGACGAAAAGGGCTGTCAAGAAGAACTGATCGTTTGGCGGTAGGATAATGGGGAAGTCACGACAATCCCCCAAGAAGAATGGGGCGAATTGCAGCTGCACTTCGCTCTTCAAAACATGTTTTTGAGAGAAATGGCTCCCCGGGCCGGATTCGAACCGGCGACCTGTCGATTAACAGTCGAATGCTCTACCGCTGAGCTACCAGGGAACGTCCACCGCTTGGCGCGGTGTGAGCGGGGTAATACAAATGCTTTTCCGATTTGCCAAGCGGTTTTTTCAAAAAAAACGCATTCCTCTTGTTTTATCCATCCAGAGTCCCGATTTTCCGGGCTTATCGCCGGTGAAAAAATTATCCACAGGCCAGATGCAAAAGGGCAGGATGGAATGAAATTCGGTATCGACCACAGAACGCACCGCCTCCATGTCGGAAAATGGAGCTTTGCCATGCCGCGTTCGCGCGTCGGCAGGATTGCGACCGGCTCGGCGCTGGTGGTGGGCGGAACGCTGGGTTTCCTGCCCGTGCTCGGCTTCTGGATGGTTCCGCTTGGTCTCGTCGTGCTTTCCCACGATCTGCCGGCGGTTCGCCGCCAGCGGCGACGGCTGGCGGTCTGGTGGGCATCGCGGCAGAACCGCCGCGACACCCGCAAGGGCGACCGGCAATAGGTCTTATGCGCCGATGGAACTGCTGATGCCCTGTCCGGCCCAGAAGGCCGCATAAGCGAGCGCTGCGAAATAAATCGCCGTTAGCCCCAGAAACAGGTAGCCGCCGAGCACGGTGACGCCATCCCTCTGAATCATCCCTGCCGAAAAAAGCAGGATCGCAACGCCTGGAAGGGTGTTGGAGAAGGGAATGAAGCCGAGCGGCATCATCAGCAATACGCCCGCCGTCATCAGCGCAAGTCCGTTTACGCGGTTGGCGATGATGCCGGTCGTCAGCGCGGGAATGCGCGGGCGGATGAAACCGTCGAGCTTGGAGACAATGGCGACGCCTTTTTGAAGGGCGGGAACGAGCTTTGCCGTCTCCATCTGCCGGTCGAGGATTTTTGCCGGCAGCCATGGCAGGCGGTTGAGGGTGATTGCCAGGCTGACAAGAATGATCGCCGCACCAAAGACCGTGCTGACGCCGGGAATGGAAACCGGGATGAGAAAGGGCAGAGAGGCGATTGCGCAGATGAGCAAAAGGCCCTGTTCGCCGATCGCTTCCATCAACTCGCGCAACGTGATCGTCTGACCCTGCAGCTTTCCTATCAGCTTCTCAAGCGTCGTGCTCAGCTTTTCAGACGTATCAGTAAATGCGAATTCGTTCGTCATGCGGCTTCCCGGAAGTTGTTTAACTCCGGGATTGATAACATCCATCCGTCCCGATGCCTATCGCCGATAGAAAAAGAGCCTCATCTCATTTGGTCGCGTGGTTCGCTTGGATTAGTGCGAAACCCAGCTACTGTAGGCGCCTGCAAGAAGAACCACCAGCAGAATGACAAGTATGACCGGATTGATCGATGTAACGAAGTTTACATAGTCCATGATAACTTCCTCCTCTTTCCTCCACTTCTTATTCTACAGCAAAAAGGCGAGTTCATCTACCACAGGCTGAAATTTCGCATTGCAACAACCGGCTTGCGGTGAGGGCTGGAAATGCTCGTCTTTATGATTTTTTGCGATGCAAAAATAAATTTTCCAACATTTGCCATTCTCTTGCGTTGTCTCTAATCCTCATTCGGGGCCGGTCTCTCCGGCCCGTCGGCAACCGCATGAATCACCGCCGATATGCCTTTGCTCCCGCCTGCCTTCACTCCGCAACACTCTTCCCCGGGGACACGACATGCTGAAAAACATCTATGCCTGGACGATGGCGCTCGCCGCGCGCAAAACCGCCGTGTGGTGGCTGGCAATCGTGGCTTTCGTGGAAAGCTCCATCTTCGTTGTGCCTGCCGATGTGCTTTTCCTGCCCATGGTGCTGGCCAGACCGAAAAAGGCGATGTTTTATGCGCTCGTGGCAACTGTCGCCTCGGTTCTTGGCGGCATCGCCGGCTGGTTCCTCGGCCACTATGCCTTTGAAAGCATCGCGCGGCCCATTCTCGAATTTTACGGCAAGCTCGACAGCTTCGAGCATCTGAAGAACTCCGTTGACTACGAAACCATCGTTCTCCTGCTGGTGACATCGGGGCTCGCGCATCTGCCGCCGATCAAGGTCGTGACTATCCTGTCCGGCGCGGCCAATATCAGCCTTGGCCTGTTCATTCTTTCGGCCGTCGTCACGCGCGGCGCACGCTTTTTCATCCTTGCCGGATTGCTGCAGAAATACGGGGAATCGGTGCGTCATTTCATCGAAAAACGCCTCGGCGCCATCACCGCGGCGGCCGCCGCCGCGCTCATCGCGGTCTATGCGGTTTACGTTTTCGTGCGTTGATCAAGCGCAAATTTTCTACTCTTACAATACTGTCGCATAACTTTCAGCTTACTGTCAGAATCCGTCTGTATCGGTTCTCTCGTCGAATGAGGGAACCGTTTTATTATGCGAAGATTTTGGAAGTGCTCCTTTTGGGGCATGGGTATTGCTGTGCTTGCCGCAGGCGGTTACCTCTACGCCATTCAGCTCCTGGGCAATTTTCACGAGGTTGTCGCGGGGCAGCTTTATCGCTCCAACCAGCCGAGCAATGAGCAGCTCGTCCGCTATACCAAAGACCATGGTATCAGGACGGTCATCAATCTGCGCGGTGCGAACGAATCCAAGGCCTGGTATCGCGATGAGGTCGAAACCGCCCGCGAACTGGGACTTAATCATATCGATTTCGGCATGTCGGCAAGCCAGGAGCTTGACATGAACAGGGTCAACGAGCTGGTCGCCATCATGCGCGATGCGCCTAAGCCCATTCTCATTCATTGCAAGGCCGGTGCGGACAGGACAGGCCTCGCCACCGCGCTCTATCTCAGCCGCGTGGCAAAGCTTGATGAGGAACAGGCGGAAAGCCAGCTTTCCTTCCGCTTCGGCCATATCGGCATTCCCTATCTCTCGGAAACCTACGCCATGGACCGGACCTGGGAGAACGCGGAAAAGATGCCCGTCGTCGACGATTTCGCCATCGCCTCCAACGAGTTCTGAAGTCGGCTCGGGCGCATTCCCCACAGGGCACACTTCAATGATCTGAACGGGATCTTGCGTCCTGTCTCGATGACGTAGGTTATCGGGACGGGCGCAACCCAGAGATCTTGGCCGGCTGAGGGCGCGGGCTGCGCAGCATCTATTGCCGTCGCCCAGCGCAATATTTCTCCGACATGCATATCTACCGGAAATGACAATTTTCATTTTTATATTAGCAACTTATGTGATCTAGCGATTTAAGTTGACTCGTAGTGTCACCTTTTATAGAGCGGCATTGTTTCAACTTCTGGATCGCATCATGACCCGCAAAACATTTATCGGCGGCCTTGCCGCATCGTTCTTATCCGTTTTCTTTATCGCACCTTCCGCCACTGCCGCAGAGAAGACCATCACCGACGTCATCGGACGCGAGGTGAAGGTTGATCTTCCTGCAAAACGCGTCGTTCTCGGTTTCTATTTCGAGGACTACATGGCGGTGGGTGGCGAAAAGGCCTATGATTCCGTCGTCGGCATTTCCCGCGAAGCGTGGGAAGGCTGGGTTCCCGCCAACTGGAAAATGCATCTCGCTCACCGCGCCTCGCTTGCGGATATTGCCGATGTCGGCGAAGTCGAAGCCCAGACCTTCTCGGTCGAAAAAGTTCTGAGCCTCAATCCCGATCTGGTGATTCTGGCGGATTGGCAATACAAGGCGCTCGGTCTCGATGCCGACCGTCTGGAAGAAGAGGGCATTCCCGTCGTTGTCGTCGACTACAACGCCCAGACGGTCGAGCGCCACGTCGCCTCCACCCGGCTTTTCGGCGAACTCACCGGCCAGCAGCAGCGCGGCAAGGAAATTGCGGAATTCTACGCCGGTTCTCTGAAGGATGTCGCCGAACGGGTGGCGAAATCCGGTCAGCCGAAACCGAAGGTCTATGTCGAATTCGGCAATAAGGGACCGGCCGAATATTCCTTCACCTATGGCAAGAACATGTGGGGCGCCATGTCCACCGCCGCTGGCGGCGACAATATCGCAGCACCTTTCGTCGAGTGGTGGGGACCGATCAATCCCGAGCAGGTTCTGGCTTCGAAGCCCGACGCCATCTTCATTTCCGGCCGTGAAAACAACAAGAACCCCGCAGCGCTGGCGATGGGGCAGGCGGTGAAGGCCGCGGATGCCCGCGAAAAGCTCAAGGCCTTCGAAACCCGTCAGGGCTGGAGTGAAGTGCCGGCCATCAAGAACGGGCAGCTGTTCGGTGTCTATCAGGGCGCGTCGCGCACACTCTCCGATTTCGCCATGGTGCAATATATCGCCAAGCAGCTTTATCCCGAGCAGTTCAAGGATGTCGATCCGATCGCGAACTATCTCGGCTATTACAGGAAGTACCTCCCGGTCACGCCTGAAGGCACCTTTGCCATCGCCGTCAAGGATTGATGGTTCTGTCGCCGGCGGCGGAAAAGCATATTTGCTTGCCGCTGGAGGTTAAATTCTGCGGACGCCACTGCACGGCGTCCGTTTTTCAGCGTCTTTTTCAAACAGGTTTTCCATGACAATTGCCGCCCGCAATGCCGAAGCCATCGGTGCGCACCGGCTGCGTGAACGTCGTCGCTGGCGCGTCGTCTTGGTCTTTTTCGTGCTGATGGCGGTGAGCCTCGTTCTCGATATCGCCACCGGTCCCTCGCTGCTGTCGCCCGCCGAAGTGGTGAAGTCGCTGACCGGCCTTGGCGAACGGGCGGCGATGACCGATTCCATCGTGCGCGGCCTTCGCCTGCCCATGGCGCTGATGGCGCTCGCCGTCGGAGCGGCGCTCGGCGCCGGCGGCGCGCAGATGCAGACCTTGCTGAATAATCCCATGGCGAGCCCCTATACGCTCGGCATGGCGGCTGCGGCGGGCTTTGGCGCCGCGCTGGTGCTTTCGCTCGGCGGTCTCGGGCTGGATGCCATGATTGCCGTTCCGCTCGGCGCTTTCGTCTTTTCCATGCTCGCCGCGCTCTTTCTCTTCATGTTGGCCTCCATGCGGCAGATGACGGCCGAAACCATCATTCTCGGCGGCATCGCGCTTCTTTTCCTGTTTCAGTCGCTGCTGTCGCTCATCCAGTTCCTGTCCTCGCCGGAACTGTCGCAGCAGATTCTTTTCTGGCTGTTCGGCAGCCTGACCAAGGCGACCTGGCCGACGCTCGGCCTGACAGCCGCCGTCACCGCCTTCTGCTGCGCCCTGCTCATGGCGGATTGCTGGAAACTGACGGCGCTGAGGATGGGGGAAATGCGGGCAGCCAGCCTCGGCATCAATGTGCGCCTGCTGCGCATGAAGGTTCTCATCATCGTCGCCATCATGACAGCGACGGCAACGAGTTTTGTCGGGGTCATCGGTTTCATCGGGCTGGTCGCGCCGCATATCGCCCGTATGACGGTGGGCGAGGATCAGCGCTTCTTTTTGCCGATGTCGGTACTGAGCGGCGCGCTGATGCTTTCGGCAGCCTCGATTCTCTCCAAATCGATCATTCCCGGCGCTCTGTTCCCGGTCGGCATCGTAACCGCCATTGTCGGCGTGCCGTTTCTCCTGTGGCTGATTTTCGCTCCGAAGAGGCGCGGCCGATGATGGTTCTGGATAATATTTCCGTCGAACGGGGCGGGCAGGTTATTGTGAGAGACCTCTCGGCACGCCTGGAGCCCGGGCAAATCCACGCCGTCATCGGCCCGAACGGAACGGGCAAGACGACGCTTCTCAGAGCGATCTTCGGCGACCTGCCGCTCGCTGCAGGCGCGATCAGCCTCGGTGATCGTCGCCTTCAGGCCGGGGAAAGGGCAGGGCGGCACAGAAGGGAATGGCGGGATCGTTTCGCCTATATGCCGCAGGACACGGCCGCCGATATAGCGCTCAGTGTGCTGGAGGTGGTGGCGCTCGGCCGCTTCGGCCGGCTTTCGCTTCATATCGACGACGAAACGCTCGATCTGGCGATGACACGCCTGCATCAGGCCGGAATAGCCCATCTGGCGGGCAGGGAGATCGCCTCGCTCAGCGGCGGGCAACGGCAGATGGCGCTTTTCGCGCAGGTTCTGATGCGTGAACCGCAGGCGATGCTGCTCGATGAGCCTGTCAGCGCGCTGGACCTCAAGCATCAGGTGGCGCTTCTCGATCTGGTGCGGCGAGAAACCCGCGCCAATGGCCGGGTGACGCTTGTCGTGCTGCATGATCTCAATCTCGCCTGCCAATATGCCGATAACCTGCTGGTGATTTCGGATGGCGCGCTGAAGGCGACCGGCGCACCGGGCGATATCGTCACGCCGAAGCTTATTTCCGAGACCTATGGCGTTGCCGTGGAGGTGTTGCGCGACCGGCGCGGCAATCCCGTCATCCAGCCGGCGGGCGATCCGCCGCTCGAACATTTCAAAACCCTTGAAGGAATAATTGCATGAAACGATTTTTGATGACGCTTGCCACGGCTTTGGCCGTAATCCTGCCCGCCACACCATCCCTTGCCGCCGAACACAAGATCCTGATGCTCAATTACGGCAAGGATGGCGGCATGGTGTTCGAGCCTTCCTATGTGAAGGCGGAGCCGGGCGACACCATTACCTTCGTGCCGCAAAATTCCAGCCACTATGTGCAGTCCTATGCGGTTCCGGAAGGCGTTAGCCCTTGGAAAAGCAAGCTCGATGAGGCCTTCACCGTCACTGTCGAGAAGGAGGGTGTCTATCTCTATTATTGCCCGCCGCATCTGATGATGGCGATGATCGGCATCATTCAGGTCGGCAAGCCCGTCAATCTCGAAGCCGTCAGACAAAAGGCCGAGAAGCTGCGGCCCAAGCTCGTCATGAAGAGCGAAAGGCTGGAGACGGCGCTCGGGCAGGTGACGCCCGCACAATAACGCCCCGCCTTTCAGGCCGCGCCAATCCGCACCGCAAATCCGCTTCTTCAACCCCGAAACCAAGGATGAAACCATGGCAAACAAAGTTATCGAAACGACGCTAAACGATCTCCTCAATGGCGAGCTGCGCGCCCACCACGCCTATCTTCAGGCGGCCGCATGGGCGGCGGAACGCAATCTCGACGGTTGCTATAAATTCCTGCTCGGCCACGCGGCGGAAGAGCTGGAGCACATGCACCGCATCTTCGGCTTTCTGAACGATCTCGGCGCACGCGTCACCTTTTCCGAACTGCCGGCGCCGCAGGTCACGGCAAACGACATCAAGGGGCTGTTCACCATCGTGACGGAGCACGAATCCCGCGTCACCGCCGCCATCAACGCGGCAGTCGATCTTGCCCACGTGGAAAAAGACCACGCCACAACCTCATTCCTGCAATGGTTCGTGGATGAGCAGCATGAGGAAGACAGCCTTTGCCGCACCATACTCGGCAAGATCGAGCTGATCGGCGACGGCCCCAATGCGCTTTACCTGATCGACCGCGAAATCGGTCAGCTGGCGGACAAGGGCTGATTGCTGCGCCAGTCCCAACTCTCAATAGTATACGATTCATGATCGGGTAAATCACGTACCACGATGCCGGGTGAACTCGGCATCGCCTCAGAAAAGCTGCGGCCATTCCAATCTGTCAGGCGATACTGCGTGACGGCGACTTAACTCGATCACTGTCGCGTAAAGAGTTGCCGAAACAACGCCTCCGAACGCTGACGCCCTTCATGCGTCAGCCCCAGCGAATTCGATTTATTAACAGGGTTATCGATCATGCCCTTCTGGTGCAAACGCTCCAGCACATCCCAGTCATGCCCCTTCCAAGCGTAGTAATCGTTGTGAAGGGTCAGCCATAACAGTGCAAGCACCGTGTCATCGATTTTCTCTTCATCGATATCCATTCAACACCTCGCGACGATTGGCAGTGAAGGTTCGCTATCTGCGGGAAGTTATCGGCTTCTCCGGTCTGGTGCAATGACAGGGCTTATCAGCGCCCAATCCCGTCCAGCGGCGTCCATCCGCGCGTATATCCCCTTCCCATAATGGCGACCGCCAGGGAAAGCTGTTCCTGCAGATGCTCGATTTCGCCGAGAAGAGCTTCGACAGCCGCCTTCGCATCGCCGTCGTGACATTGGATGACATATCCGGCTATGTCGTCAGGCCGTGTGGGGGTGATTTTTTCAGCGTCGGACATAGTGGATGACCTCTCTTTTGTTCACTAAATGTTCTAATTTTTAGCAGAGAGTCAACAACGCAATGGGCGTCGCCCTTTACAGTCCGGCACTGCGGAATTGAACGTTAGTGAACAGACGGTTCTTCGCCATCCAGAAAGCTGCGAATCCCGTCCTTCTCACACGTTGCCAGAAATTCTTCCCAGGCGTCTTTGTCGGTCGCGAAGGGTTCGTCCCAGGTGGTGACATCGTCGTGCTCGCTGATGACCTCGAGCGTCCAATCCTGCTGGGTGCCAGCGGGCCGGTAGATATCAACCAGAACCGTGATGCCGTCGTCTTCAAACTCGCCCGAGAATTCTGAGTGTTCTATTTTCGTTTTTTTGGCCATCTCGGCACACCTCATTCTCAGGCCTGGACAAACGTATAGCCCAATCCGGGCTTTTAAATTCGCGCATGGCGCAGGTTACCAGATAGCTGAAACAAATATAGCCAGCTCTGGGGGAACTGGCTATCTATCTGATTTTAATGGTCGGAGCGGCGGGATTCGAACCCACGACCCCTTGACCCCCAGTCAAGTGCGCTACCGGGCTGCGCTACGCTCCGGACCTGAAAGCCGTTTATATATAAGCCTGTTAGGGCGCAAGCGGAAAATGGTCTTTTCATAAAAAAAGGAGCAAACGGTGTGGATGGCGTAGAGAGGGCTAAGCAGCCCGGATGGGCGGCCGTCAAACGCATGACACATCCCCTTTCCATCATTGCCGGAACAAGCCGCCCGCTTCGGCGTTCAATCGCAGCGGAAGTGAAACTCAGGGAGACGAACTATGTCCGAACTCGTCGTTGTTGGTTTTGACGGAACGGAAGTGGCCGACAGGGTGCTTCTGAAGCTTGCAGGCCTGAAAAAGGAATATCTGGTCGATCTGGAAGATGCCGTGGTTGTCGTTCGCGATGAAGATGGCAAGGTGCATCTGAAACAAAGCGTCAATCTGACGGCGATCGGCGCAAGCTCCGGTTTCCTGTCCGGCGGTCTCTGGGGCGGCCTCGTCGGCCTGCTTTTCCTCAATCCACTGGCGGGATTTGCCATCGGCGGCGCGATCGGTGCCGGCACGGGGGCTCTTGCGGGTTCGCTAACGGATTTCGGCATCGACGACGATTTCATCAAATCGCTCGGCGAGACCATTCCCAACGGTTCTTCAGCGCTGTTCGTGCTGATCCGCAAGGTGCAGCCGGAAAAGGTGCTGGCGGAATTCGAAGGCCTGCGCGGCCGGGTCATCAAGACGTCGCTGTCGCCGGCGCAGGAAGCGCAGTTGCAAAAGGCGCTTTCCGGCGGAGCCGAACCGGCTGCCGCGCCTGCCGTCTGAGCAAACGATGAAAGCGAGGCTGCGGCATATTCCATGTCGAGGCCATCTGCTCGGGCATCGGGGAATTCGGCTTATACGGTCAAAGTGCCGTTTTTCGCCTGAGGCCAGGTGAGATAATAATAGCGGCTGCCGACGCTGCCGAAAAACGCGTTGTCGCCGGAAACGGTATCGACATAGGCGCCGGCCTCGCTTCTCGCATAGGCCGAGCCGTCGCGCTTGAGATGGTCTTTCAGAAAGTCGCTCCATCCCGTCATGGCGATATCCGTGGCCGGCCTGGAGGTGGTTTCTGTATCGGAGGCCACATCCCAGGCCTTTATTTGCGCACCCTCGGCGGGGTCGGAGACGGTCAGCGTGCCGGCCGTCAAAGCCTCCAGCATGGCCTTGGCCTGCGAAGCCTTGTCCGGGTCTGCGGTCAGTTCATCCAGCGTCTCCTTCAGCTCCTTCATGAAATCGGCCTTGGTAATATCGCCGGAAGAAAGCTGGGTATCCGTGTCGTCGGTCTGCGTATCCTCGTTCGAGGTCTGGGCATATTGCGCCAGAAGCTGCGTGAGCCGCGTGTTGGTGGAAGACGAGGAGGAGGTGGTGTCCAGCCCGTAAGAATCGAGGAGAGACGTCCGCGTTGTGGAGGAGGATGTGACGGCGGAATTGTCTTCCTGCTCCTTGATGGCCTTGAGGGCCAGTCTGGTGGCGGTGAGGCGTGTGGACAGGTCGATGGAGGAGACCATTGCGCTAGCTGTTTCCTTGATCGGGCGATACGCATCATTCGTACCGAACCGGCTCGGCGGGCATCGCTCCCGCCTTTCGTCTCCTCTCATAAGAAGACCGGGCGAATCCCGGCCGCGTTCGGCTTGGGATGCACCCGGTCTTAATGGCCGGACTTTGCGCGACGCTTGCGGATTAGTTCTCCTGAACGGAGACGCCGTTCGGGCCGATATTCATCTCGATCCCCTTCGGCTTGCTTTCCTCGTGCCAGACATAGACGCCAAGGCCTGCGATGACCACGATGAGTGCGCCGATGATAAGATAGAGATTATTGGTCTGCGTCATTAAGATGTCTCCCCGTTTGACAATCAGAATCCGGGGCTAAACGCATGAAATGGCGTAAGGTTCCGTAAGGGTAAGCGGTTTAGGCGACACGCGTGCGGCGGCGCAGGCTTTCGCGTTTTTCAAGCGCCATGCATCCCCACAATATGCCGAGCAGCAGGAAGAAGTGTCGCCAGTGGTCGGTATCGATGACGGCGCCGATCATTACATGCCCGACGAACGTCACCCAGGAAATGATGAGGAACGGCTGCCAGGGGCGTGGCCGCAGCAGGTGCCTGAAACCGGCGGCGATGGTCCAGCAGATCAACACGAGATAGATCACGAAACCGAACCAGCCATGCGTCGTCAGGCTCTTCAGCCAGATATTATGTTCGGCGGCGGGAAACATATTGTCGAACACCATGGGGCCGATGCCGAGCGGGTGTTCCATGGCGAGCAGGAAGCCGAGATAGTGGCGGGCAAAACGCCCGAGATGGCCGCCGTCATAAGATTGCACCGCCGAAGCGCGGCTGGAGAACAGATCCGCCACCTGCTTGAACTGCAGCGCGATGATGACCGCCGCGACCATCAGCCCGGCGGCGACAAGAAACAGCACGAGTATCTTCAGGCGAAACGCGGCCGTGCGCTCCTTCAGCAGCATCACGAAGACGAGGAGGATGGTGGCGAACAGAAACAGGCCCCAGGCTGCGCGCGAGAACGACAGGAACACAGCAAGCGACAGGATGAGCAGCCCGGCGATCCGCCACGGCGCATGCATCGCCTTGCCGGTAAGAAGGCCGTAAATGAGGTAGAGCGAGGGCGTCACCAGAAAGGGACCGAAAACGTTCGGGTCCTGAAAGGCGCCCTTGGCGCGGTCGTAAAGGGTGAAGACCTCGAAACCCGGAATGGCGTGGAAATATCCGATGATGCCAAGCAGGGCGGTGATCAGCGCCGCCGCAAGCCAGGCCCGGAAAATCAAAAGCAGCCGCTGGTATTTGTCCTCTATGATCGCCGCATAAAAAACCGAGGTCAGCGCCAGAAAGGTCGAGACGGCGAGATAAAGCGGCCCCTCGTCCAGATCGGCCATGGTGGTGAGCGAAAGATAACCGCCGACATTGAAGGCAAGCAGCAGGCACAGAAGCAGGACGACGGTGCGCGAAAGGCGAAGGCCGAGCAGGAACCACAGGGCCACCTGTCCCACCATCATCAGCTCATAGGGCGCCGGCTCGGAAATGACGAAACCGGAAAGGAACACGCCGAATGCGATGAAGAACGAACCGACGAGCCGCATGGCGGCCAGCGGCGCGTCGAAATCCGGTGCGTGCTGGTAGCCGGTGTGGGTCAATAGGCGTTTTCCGATTTCAGCAGCCGTATCGGCGTGAGGAACAGGATCTTCAGATCGAGGAACAAAGACCAGTTCTCGATGTAGTAGAGATCGTATTCGGTGCGGAACTTGATCTTGTCGCCATGGTCGATTTCGCCGCGCCAGCCGTTGATCTGCGCCCAGCCGGTAACACCTGGCTTGACCTTGTGGCGCGCGAAATAGTGCTCCACCACCTCGGTATATTTCAGGTCGCCCGTCTGGGCATGAACGGCATGCGGGCGCGGCCCGACGAGAGAAAGATCGCCATAAAGAACGTTGAAAAGCTGCGGCAACTCGTCCATCGAGGATTTGCGCAGGAAGCGGCCGACGGGCGTGACGCGCGGGTCGTTCTTCGTCACGGCCTTTTTCGCGGTCGGATCGCTAAGTTCCGTATACATGGAACGGAACTTCCAGACGTTGATCGTCTCATTGTTGAAGCCGTGGCGCTTCTGCTTGAAAAGGACCGGGCCTTTCGAGGTTGTTTTCACGGCAATTCCCGCGCCCACCATCACCGGCCATAAAAGGGCGATGCCGATGAGGCTGAAGGTGATGTCGAACACCCGTTTCGCCACCGAATCCCAGTCGCGGATCGGCTTGTCGAACACATCGAGCATCGGCACCTTGCCGACATGGGAATAGGCGCGCGGGCGGAAACGCAATTTATTGGCATGAGCCGCGATGCGGATATCGACCGGCAGCACCCACAGCTTGCGCAGAAGCTGGAGAATGCGCGCCTCGGCGCTGAGCGGCAGGGCGATGATCAGCATGTCAAGCTTCGTCAGGCGGGCAAATTCCACCAGCTCCGCAAAGGTGCCAAGCTTGGGATAGCCGGCGACAACCTCGGGAGAACGGGCGCTTTTCCGGTCATCGAAGATACCGCAAATGCGGATATCGTTATCGGACTGCTGCTCCAGCGAGCGGATAAGGTCCTTGGCGGTATCGCCGCCGCCGACGATGACGGCACGGCGTTCCATCACGCCGTTACGGCCCCAGTGGCGAATGGCGAAGCCGAGGATCAGCCGCCCGGCGAAGATCGCCACCGCACCCGTTGCATACCAGATGCCGAAGGCCTGCCAGGAATGCAGCGCATCGGGAAAGAAGAGGAGAAGGAAACAGGCAATTCCCACGAAGGAGAGGCACACTGCGCCCTGAATGCGGGCGAACATCTTCAGCGGCGTGCGCAGCGTCGGAAGCTGATAGCAATCACCGGCCTGCAACAGAAACACGCAGAGCGCCGCCCCCAGCACGCCGCCGCCGAAAACCGACAGAAAGGTTTCGAGACCGCGATCGGCTGCGATGCCGTTGACGATGGCGGCGATGACGACGAGCATCGTGAATTCCAGAAGCCGCAATTGCCCGATCACCATGTTGGGCGAATGGTTGCCGGCGCGAAGCTGGTTGGCGATCTGCCGAGCAAGCGGATTGAGAACGACGGTTTCGGAGGCCGAAGCCCCACCGGCTTCATGGTCGGAGAGTTTCTTGCGCAATGACGCCAGATCGAATTGCAGCCTGTCCTTGTCAGTCTTGGTCATTGCCTTGGTCCGCACCCTCCAGCGCATCGGCCTTAAAATCGCATTGGATTTTCGACCGGAACGATGCGCAACCTCAAAGTGGTAGAGCGCCCTTCGTGCATCCGAATGGACACGTGGCGCTCTACGAGCAGAAAACTAGCCGAAACATGCTAAGAAACGTTTATGATGAGTTTCTACAGGACGGCCGGAATATACAATTAAAAATCGTGTTTTTGAAATGACTATCAGGTCGATAACAGGTCGCGATAGAGTTTCATCATCTCATCCGCCATGACCGGGGTTGAAAATTTCGCCTTGAAGCTGTCCGGGCGAGGCATGATCCGCTGCGCCCAGCCGGCATCCTCGGCATCCTTGACCATGATCAGTGCCAGCGCATCGGCGTCGCCAGCCGGCACGAGCGCCTCGCTGTCTTTTCCAAGGACTTCGGGAATGCCGCCGACATGCGAGGCGATGACCGTTTTTCCCGCCGCAAGCGCTTCGAGCACGATATAGGGCATGGCTTCGGCGCGCGACGGCACTACCACTGTCGTTGCCAGTTCGAAGGCCTGCCTGGCGGGCATGGCCGCATGCATGGAAATCCGTCGGGAAAGCCCGGCCTTGTCGATCATCGCGGCATATTTGTCCCTGTCCGGTCCGTCGCCGACGATCACGCCGGTCATCGGCTGGCCGATGCTGCGTTCCATTTTTGCGAATGCCCTGATGAAGACATCCGGTCCCTTGAGGTCGCGCAACATGCCGATATAGAGAAAACGGGCCGCATCTTCGCGGGCGGGCACGGTTTCGAACTCGCTTTCCTGCACGCCGTTATAGATCATCGCAGTGCGGGTGCGTGGCCTGCCGACCTTGGCCTCGTAAGTCGCCTGCTCGAAATTGCAGACGAAACAGAGCGCATCGGTGAAATGCTCCTGAAACCGCTCCAGCCGCAGGAAAAGCTGCCCTTTGAGGCTGTTTCTGGCGTAATGCAGGCTGCCGCCATGCGGTGAATAGAGGCGGGCTACGCGATACCTGTTCGCCCGCAGGAGTGAGCCGATCAGCCGGGCAAGAGCGCCACCCTTGGCGCTGTGCCCGTGCAGAATGTCCGGCCGCAAACTTTTGATGTGCTTGTAAGATTTCCACAGCGCCATGAAGTCGCCGGGGCTGATGGACCGACGGATGGGCAGACGGGTGAGGCCAAGCTCCAGCATCGGGGTGATCTGTGCGAAAAGCCGTTCCTCATGCGCGCCGCCGGTGGAGCTGTCGCAGACGATGCCGACCTTGTGGCCCTGTTTCACATGTTCTTCGATGAGGTCGCGCACATGGCGGAAGACACCGCCCACCGGGGAGCGGAAGCAGTGAATGATGCGCAGGGGAGGGCCGTCATCCGACACGTTCGCCACTCCGTTTTCAGAAGAAGCGTTCACGCACATAGACGGTATCGCCGGCCAGAATGGGGGCGGTGATACCGATCCGGCCGGTCATCACCTCGGCATTGATCTTGCGGGTAATGTCGACATCGGCCTGATTGGCGCGCGGGGTGAAGCCGCCGGCAATGGCGATGGCGTTTTGCACGGTCATGCCCGGCACGTAGGAATATTGGCCGGGACGGCCGACTTCGCCCATGATGAAGACCGGGCGATAACGGTCGATCTCGATCGTCACGTCCGGATCGCGAAGATAACCCTGGCGCAGTTTGGCGGCGATGGCGGCTTCGAGCTGCGGCAGGGTCTTGCCGCGTGCCGGAACCTGACCGACGAGCGGGAAGGCGACATAACCGGCCTGATCGACCGTATAGGTATTGGTCAGCCCGGCCTGCTCGAACACGTTGATGCGCAGCCTGTCGCCGCTATCGACATGATAAGGCTGCAGGGCGGCTTCGTTGAAGGACCTCGGAGCGGGTTGATATGCCGCGCAGCCGGAAAGGGCCGTCAGAACGGCGAGCGTCAGTGCGGTGACATGTCGTGATCCGGCGAGCGGCATCTCATCTGGCTCCGAGTCGAACTTTGATCATTCTTATCGTTCTGTTAGGGTTAATGTGCGGTAAACGACCGGCGCGAGCGTTGGTAATATCGGCTTTATTTCGTCGGATTCGCAGGGATTAACTGTTGTGTTACCGGCAAGACTTAAACTTCGCGAAAATTGACCATCTATATTTGAGCGCCCGAGGTTTGTCTCGGTTACGGAGCCCGCATGAACGGCGATCGCATTGACGACAGGGATGTGGATATCGATCTTGCGCAGCTTGTCGCGGCCATTTGGCAGCGCAAGGGCCGGATCGCGGCAATCACGCTTCTTGCCGGGGGCGCCGCCTTCGTGATCTCAAGCATGATGTCGCCCGCCTACAAGGGCGAGGCGCGCGTGCTTATCGAATCCCGCGCGGCCTCCTTCGGTGCCTCGCAGCAGTCCAATGCGCCCGCCGAACCCGTGCTCGACGAATTGACCGTTTCCAGCCAGGTGCAGATCCTGCAATCGGTCGACCTCATCAAGCAGGTCGCCAAAGACATGAAGCTTTACGAGCTGGATGAGTTCGATCCGGAGGCCCATCCTTCGCTCATCTCGCAGCTCCTGGTCGCCGTCGGCGTCAAGAAGGACCCGCTTCAGGTGCTGCCAGAAGAGCGGGTGCTGAGCGCCTTCCGGGAAAAGCTGCAGGTCTATCAGGTCGAAAGCTCGCGCGTCATCACGGTCGAATTTTCCTCGCAGGATCCGAAACTCGCCGCCGCGATCCCCAATGAGATGATGAAGGCCTATATCGCCCTGCAAAGCGGCGCGAAGCTGGATACAAGCACGGAAGCGGCGCGCTGGCTGGAGCCGGAAATCGCCAATCTGCGCGAAAAGGTGCGCGAGGCCGACAGGAAGGTTGCGGATTACCGCGCCTCCTCCGATCTTCTCTCGGCGGGGCAGGGCGAAACGCTCGCCACCCGCCAGCTCAGCGATATCTCCACCGAACTTGGCCGTATCCGCGGAGAGCGCGCCAATGCGGAGGCGCGGGCGGAAGGCGTGCGCAGCGCGCTTGCAAGCGGCCGCCCGCTCGATACTTTTCCCGATGTCGTCGGTTCCCCGACGATCCAGAGGCTGAAGGAAAACGAAACGACCATCCGCAGCCAGATTTCCGATCTCTCGTCCTCGCTGCTGGAAGGCCATCCACGCATCCGCGCGCTGCGCAACCAGCTCGACGGCATACAGCGGCAGATTCAGGAAGAGACCCGCAAGGTGCTGGCGAGTCTCGAAAACGAGGCCAATGTTTCGCGCCTGCGGGAGCGACAGCTGGTCCAGCAGCTGAACATGCTGAAATCGGAAAGCGTGCGTGCGGGCGAACAGCAGGTCGGCCTCAACGATCTGGAGCGGGAAGCCTCAGCGCAAAGGCAGCTTCTGGAAACCTATCTTGCC
Source organism: Agrobacterium sp. CFBP 3001 (assembly GCF_027871605.1). Lineage (NCBI taxonomy): Bacteria > Pseudomonadati > Pseudomonadota > Alphaproteobacteria > Hyphomicrobiales > Rhizobiaceae > Agrobacterium > Agrobacterium sp. CFBP 3001. Next base: position 84,803 of record NZ_JAQAHD010000005.1, on the reverse strand, counting down.
CGTTACCGCGAAGCGACATCGCGCGCCGGCTCGGTGGATTCCACGCCGGCCGATGCGCGCGTCATCTCGACGGCGGTGGAGCCGCGCGAACCCTATTTCCCGAAGACGGGCGCCATCACCATCGTTGTGACGCTGGCGGCGTTTCTGCTGTCCTGCATCGTCGTCATGCTGGTGGAGCTTTTCACCGGCCGGGCTCTAAAGCCGATGGGCAGGAATCAGGTTCCGCCTCTCTCCGATCCGCCTTCTCCTTCGCGTGCTCCAGCCGATCCGGACAAGACCACGGACGTGCCGGAACAGCCTGTAGCGGCGCGCCATGAAACCATGCAGCCTGCTGCGCGGGCCATGCCGGTCGCGGCATACCAGCCCGTCGCCGAAGAGGAAGAACGGCATGTACCGGCGGTCGCTGCTGCTGCCATGCCGGCCTTACCGGTGGAAGATGTCGCGGCTGCGAAAGAGGAGGCAACGGAGGAGGAAATCGATACCGATGACGATTTCTCCATCGACGCCGTTGCAGGTTTCCTGGCCACCCGCCTCGCCAAACCGGTCGCCGCAATCGTGTCGCCGGCTGGTGATAGTGGTTCGACCACGTCCGTCATGCTGGCGCGTGCTTTGTCCGAAATGGGCCGTTCGGTCGTTCTCGTCGACATGACGGCGTCAGCCTGTCCGACGCGGCTGATGGCGCCGGAAGCCGGGCTTCCCGGTGTCATGGACCTTCTGGCGGGCGCCGCCGCTTTCGGTGAAACCATTCACGGCGACCGCCTGTCCGACGCCCATATCGTGCCGCGCGGCAATGCGAAGCCGCGCGAGGCCATGCGCGCGATAGACCGTCTGACGATGATCCTCGGCGCGCTCTCCGACGCTTATGATACCGTCCTCGTCGAATGTGGCGCGGTGCAGATTTCGAGTCTCGGGAAAATGCTGCGCAACCTGCCGGCGGAAATCATCGTCTCGGTTCCCGGCAAGGATAGCGAATTGTTGGAAAAGACGCTCGGTGAACTGGTTGCTGAGGGCTTTGAACAGGCATTGCCGATGACCGGCATGCGCAAGCCGGACCATCTGAGCGCAGCCTGAGACGCGGCAAAAAAACTGCTCAGTCGGTGGCGGTGTCCATCTTCGAGCGTCCGGCGCGAAAACGCTGTATGAGCGCATAAAGCGCCGGATTGGATTTGATCAGGCTTTTCGTCCGGGCGATGGCGACATAGGCTGAGGCCGCAACACGACCCTTCAACGTCACCGGCAGGAATATATCGTGCTGCACGGTGAAAAGCGGGCACCAGCTGCGCTTATAAAGCTGGTCGCCGACGCCGAAATCGAAGATCGCCGCCTTTTCGTGGCATGCCCTTTCGATCATCAGCCAGAACAGCAATTCACCGGGGCTGAGTTCCGAAACGGATTCATCGATCGAACCGAACTGGCAGATGATGTGATCCTGCTTGCGCGAAAGGCCGGCGATCGCGGCGATGACCCCCTCGTTTTCGCCATGCAGGCGAATGGCATGCAATTCCAGCAGACTGTTCGTGCCCGTCTCGGGAAAATTGGCCAGATCGTAGAAGAAATCCCGCACCGATTGATCCCGAAACACATCCGGAATGCCCTGCGAGGCGAAACGGGCGGCCTTCTGGCGGAAAAACGCCTGCAGCAATTCGCACTTTTCCTGTGGCGACCGTGCGATCACATGGCTGTAACCGCCCATTTCCTCTGCCCTTCGGCTCTGGATGCGGAATTTCTTCCGTCGCCTCTTGGCATTGACCTGCCGGAGCGTGGCTTCGAAGCTTTCGAACAGGGGAAGCTGGAAGGCCGGATTCTGGTTTTCGACGGAAGCAAGATGCGAGAGGGGATTGGTCCTGTCGCGCCACGTCAGCGGTATGTTCTGCAAGGCCAGAATATCGGCCCGGCCATGCAGCAGCTTCCGCGCCTCACGGGCAATCGCTGCTGCGATTTCCTGTCCGGCCTGTTCGGCAAAGGAGGGGTCGAAAAGCCCCGTATTGATATTGTTGAAACGGCCGCCGGGAAAACGCGCCTTGCGGATGCCGCCTTCCAGTACGATTTCGAGTGGCAGCAGAAAGATCGTCTTGCCGCCCTGCCGGCCGCGAAGCGTCAGGAGCGCGCTGTCCTGCGTCTGCGCCCAGATGGAGCACCAGCCGAAACCCTGATGCAGCGAATTGAGCGGGTCGTTTTCCAATCGCTCCCAGTCGGAGCGGATGGTGGAGGCGTCATCGACCAGATCGATCAACAGACGATCAGCACTCCGCCGCTCGTTTTGCACGGCGGCTGGTGCTTGCTCATCGCTGATAAAGACCGGCCCCTCAGCCGCCATCCACTCTCTCCGGTTGTTTCGGTCGGACTATATCGCTGAGCGGCAAACAATCGGTTTATAAAATTGCGACCTCAGGGTGTCATGCGATGGCTGGCGCTTAACCCTGCTTTTTGGGTCCGGCCATCCATTTGATGATCAGCATCGCCGGCAGAACCCACAAGATTCCGGTCAGCACGAAATAAGCGAGATGCACCCACCAGGGCGATTGCGCCAGCGCCGCCGATGCAATGGCCGTCGCCACCACGGCGTAAACGACGACGAGGCAGATGATGACGATGGTGCCGATAAGCGATCTGAGGCGAGGGTGCATGAAGTCTTCCGTCATTGAGTATCTGCGCGGGACTATAGCGCCGCGACCGCATGCCGCAAACCCTGAGGCCTTGTTTTGTGGTGCCGGTTGGGGCTAATCAACATGACTGTATGAGGGAGACCTGAAAGATGCGTTCGAGCGGCATGACGATGGCAAATGGTTCTGCGGAAATCGTGGTGGAGGCTGCCCTGCAGAAACAGGAGAAGGACCGCCGCCTGCTGCGCATCTGGCTGCGCGTCGTGCTTTTCACGCTCTTCTGTCTGGTCCTCGTCGGCGGCGCCACGCGGCTTACCGAATCCGGCCTGTCGATTACCGAGTGGAAGCCGATCCACGGCGCCATTCCGCCGCTTTCAGTCGCCGAATGGGAAGAGGAATTCCAGCTCTACAAGCGCATTCCCCAATATCAGGAAATCAACAAGGGCATGTCGCTCGACGAGTTCAAGACGATTTTCTGGTGGGAATGGGCGCATCGCCTGCTTGCCCGCACCATCGGCGTCATCTTCGCTTTGCCGCTCGCCTTCTTCTGGCTCACCGGCCGCGTCGAAAAGCGCCTGCGCCTGCCGCTGGTCGGCCTTCTGGCGCTTGGCGGCTTTCAGGGCTTCATCGGCTGGTGGATGGTCTCTTCCGGCCTCGTCAACCGCACCGACGTCTCGCAATATCGCCTTGCCACACATCTGACCATCGCCTGCCTCATCTTTGCGGGCTGCATGTGGATTTTGCGCGGACTATCGCATCATTCGCCTGATGCCGCCGACGAAAAGACGGGCAGGGGTTTTGCCGCGCTGCTGACGGTGCTCTGTCTCTTCCAGATCTATCTCGGCGCATTGGTGGCGGGGCTGAATGCCGGCCTTTCCTATAATACCTGGCCGCTGATGGACGGCTCGCTGGTGCCGGGCGACCTCTTCCTGCAACAGCCCTGGTGGATCAACCTCTTCGAGAACCCCAAGACGGTGCAATTCGTCCACCGCCTCGGCGCCTACACGCTGTTTGCCGCCACGCTGTGGCATATGGTGTCTATGGCGCGCGCCTTGCCCAATACACCGCATGCCCGCCGCGCGGTGCTGTTCTTCGTGCTCGTCTCCATTCAGGCGGCGCTCGGCATCACCACGCTGCTCATGCATGTGGATATTCACATCGCGCTCGCCCATCAGGGCATGGCGCTGATCGTGCTCGGTTTCGCCGTCGCCCACTGGCGCGGTTTCATCGGCGAATATCCGGCGCCCGTTGCGGTCGAAGTCAGGGACTGAGGCGGCTTAGAACTGCCCGAGCACCGTTTTGATGGTGGCCGCGACGGCGAGTTCGTTGTCGCGTTCCTCCGCATTGCCATCCTCTTCGTGCCACGCGGCAGAAAGGCAGCCATAGGCAAAGGCGTATTGCAGCAATAGCCGTTCGTCCCGTTGCAGAGCCTTCGCAAAAATCGCTGCCATTGAGGCGATGCGCGCCTCGCTGCGGGTAAGGTCGAAACGGTCGAGCGGATTGGAGAACATATTGGCGACATCGAGCGCCGCATCGCCGATCAGGCCGGCCGGGTCGATGATGATCCAGCCGCGTTCACTGCGCATGATGTTCTCGTGATGCAGATCGCCGTGCAGCGGCTTGATATCTCGCTGCCGGTCGATCAGTGCCTGCGCCAGCGCGGCGCCCTCGATATAGGGGCTGTCCACGCCGTCAGTACGGTCCTGTTCGGCCTTGCGGAACAGGCTCTCAAAATAGAGCGGCAGCGTCAGCAGGCTTGAAGGCGGCGGCTGCTGCGATGGCTGATGATATCTGAGCAGGACATCGGCGGCGATCTCCGTGGTGGCATTGTCATTGCCGTCGCGAAACAGCACGTCGCGCAGGGTCTCCGTGCCGGCATGTTCCATCAGCAGAATATCGTCGGAGCGGTCGAGCAGCTCCACGCAGCCGATGCCGGCGCGCCATTTAATGAAATCCGCGCCGCGAAGGCTGTCCTTCAGTACTTTCTTTTTCAGAACCTTGGCGACGGCAAGCGAACCGTCGCCGCGCGTAAGCTCGTAAACCACCCCGGCCGGCGTATCGGCAATAGGTTTCGCGGCCTCGATATTCCACGAGGCCGGAAAAGAGGGTGGGGCAATCTTCATGAGAAAAGCCTCATGCGGAGAGCATCAGTTCCATGTTCTGCACGGCAGCACCGGATGCGCCCTTGCCGAGATTGTCGAGCAGCGCGACGAGGTTGATGTGTTCGCCGCCCGGCGTACCGAAGACGAAGAGTTTCATCGTGTCCTTGCCCGCCAGTTCCTCGGCGTCGATGCGAGCGAGCCCCTTGCTTTCGGCAAGCGGCACCACATTGACGATGTCCTGTCCCGCATAATGGGCGGTCAGCGCCGCATGGATCGTTTCGACGGTCGCGCCTTCCTTCAGGTCGGCGGCAAACAGCGGCACCTGCACGATCATGCCCTGCGGGAAACGACCGACGGAAGGCGAAAACAGCGGTGCGCGGTTGAGCTGGCCATGAATGGTCATTTCCGGCACATGCTTGTGCTTGAGCGTCAGGCCATAGAGGAAATTATTGGCGCTGATTGCGTCATCGCGACTCTGGTCTTCCATCTGGGCGATCATCTGCTTGCCGCCGCCGGTGTAACCGGAAACCGCATTGACGCTGACCGGATAACCGTCCGGCAGCAGGCCTGCGGCGCGCAGCGGGCGAATAAGGGCGATAGCACCGGTCGGGTAGCAGCCCGGATTGGCGACGAGACGGGCGGAACGAACCTTCTCGCCCTGTTCCTTGTCCATTTCGGCAAAGCCATAGGCCCAGTCTTGGTGAACGCGATAGGCGGTCGAGGTATCGATGATGCGGACATTGTTATTGCCGGCCACCATTGAGACCGCTTCCCGGGAAGCATCGTCCGGCAGGCAGAGGATCGAAATGTCGGCATTGTTGAGCATATCCTCGCGCATCGCCGCATTGCGGCGCTCGGCCTCGGGTATGGACAGCAGCTCAATATCGCGGCGACCGGCAAGGCGCGTGCGGATCTGCAGACCCGTGGTGCCGTGTTCGCCATCGATGAAGATCTTCGCTGTCATGTCCTTGTCCTGACTTTTCAAAGGGTTGCGAGGGTAATCGGAATCAGTTTGGCAGGCGCCGGCTTCCTTATCAGCCGGCCTTGTCCAGCCGTTCGGCGCGCAGGCCAAGCATATACATTGCAACGGTGGCTCCGGCAATGGCGGTAATATCGGCATGGTCATATGCGGGTGCTACCTCCACGACGTCCGAGCCGCGAATATCAAGCTGGCCAAGCCCGCGCAGAACGGAGAGAATTTTGGCACTGGTCGGCCCGCCGGCCACCGGCGTTCCGGTTCCCGGCGCAAAGGCAGGATCGAGGCAGTCGATATCGAAGGTCAGATAGGCGGGCATGCCGGCCGTGTGCTTGACGATCAGCGAGGCGATATCGCTCGCCCGCATTTCCTCCACCTCGTAACCGGGGAGAATGCGAATGCCGAAATCGTCAGGCGCATGGGTGCGGATGCCGATCTGGATCGACCGATCAGGGTCAATCAGTCCATCCCGCACGGCGCGGGCCACGAAGGAGCCGTGGTCGATGCGCTTGCCGTCGTCGAACCAGGTGTCCTGATGCGCATCGAACTGCACAAGCGCCAATGGCCCATGTTTGGCCACATGCGCCTTTAAAAGCGGCCAGGTAATGAAGTGATCGCCGCCGAGCGTCAGCAGATAATCTGTTTTGGAAATGATCCGGCGCGCTTCTTTTTCGATCGTATCAGGCGTTTTCCAGTGATTGCCATAGTCGAGCAGACAGTCACCATAGTCGATGGTCGGCATATGGGCGAAAAGATCGCGCGCGAAGGGATATTGCGGATCGTTGTCGAAGATCGCCGAAGCCCGGCGGATCGCCTGCGGCCCGAAACGGGCGCCCGGCCGATTGGAGGTGGCCGCATCGAAGGGAATGCCCCAGATGGCCGTCGATACGCCCTTGAGGTTCTTGGTATATTTGCGCCGCATGAAAGAGAGGACGCCCGCATGGGTCGGGTCGGTGGCGGCCGATGTCAGGGTCGTTGCGGTGAAGGCATGGTCGATGGTTTTGGACGGCATTGATCACCCCATTGCGATTTGCGCCGAGGTTGCTGTCTTCCTGCTGAAAAAACAAGGGAGCAGACCATGAAAAAAAGGCGGAGCCGAAGCCCCGCCTTTCGAAGTTCTGAATGAACCGTTCTGAGAAGCAATTAGCGCTTCGAGAACTGGAACGAACGGCGGGCCTTGGCCTTACCGTACTTCTTACGCTCGACAACGCGGCTGTCGCGGGTCAGGAAGCCACCCTTCTTCAGAACGGAGCGCAGGCCCGGTTCGAAGTAGGTGAGGGCCTTGGACAGGCCGTGACGAACGGCGCCGGCCTGACCGGACAGACCACCACCGGCAACGGTGGCGATGATGTCGAACTGACCCGTGCGGGCAGCGGCGACGATCGGCTGCTGAAGGATCATCTGCAGAACCGGACGTGCGAAATACGTGGTGAAATCGCGGCCGTTGATGATGATCTTGCCAGAACCGGCCTTGACCCATACGCGGGCTACGGCGTTCTTGCGCTTGCCGGTCGCGTAGGAGCGGCCGAGGGTGTCAACCTTGCGGACATGCACGGGAGCCGAAGCTTCCGATGCCGGGGCGAGGTCTTTCAGAGAGGAAAGATCGGCCATTATCAGGCGCTCCTTACGTTCTTCTTGTTAAGCGCGGCCACGTCGAGAACGGTGGGCTGCTGTGCTTCGTGCGGATGGTTCGAGCCGGCGTAAACGCGCAGGTTCTTCATCTGGCGACGGCCGAGCGGGCCGCGCGGGATCATGCGCTCGATGGCCTTTTCAACGACGCGCTCCGGGAAGCGGCCTTCGATGATCTGGCGAGCCGTACGCTCCTTGATGCCACCCGGGTGACCGGTGTGCCAGTAGTACTTCTTGTCGGAGTACTTGTTGCCGGTGAAGGCAACCTTTTCCGCGTTGATAACGATGACGTTGTCGCCATCATCAACGTGGGGGGTGTAGGTAGCCTTGTGCTTGCCGCGCAGGCGGGTTGCAACGATGGTGGCGAGGCGACCAACAACGAGGCCTTCGGCGTCGATGATGACCCACTTCTTCTCCACCTCAGCAGGCTTCTGAACGAAAGTAGACATGGATTTCACTTTCTAATGTGGACCCGTCATCCTCTTTATGAAAGAGCATACGGGCGTTTCTTGTTGCTTGGTTTGGTTGCCGTCAAAGGCAACCGCAAATGACCCTATTCCGGCTGGAATCCGATCTGGCGCGCTTATACGGTGCGCGGGCGAAAGCGTCAATATGACGGATTCTGAAGGTCGCAAAAATAAGATAGCAAAAACAATGGTTTGATAATGGGGTATTATTTTACCTCACCGAGCGACCCTGTTTTACCCCAGTCGCATCACCAGAACGCCCGCTGCAATGATGCCTCCGGCAAGATAACGCCAGATGCTGGCACGTTCTTTCAGGATCACCACGGAGATCACCAGCGCAAAGAGAATGGAGGTTTCCCGGAGCGCCGCGACCACGGCGACGGGCGCTTTGGTCATGGCGTAAAGTGCCAGCCCATAGGAGAGAATGGAGCCGACGCCACCGATCAGGCCGCGCCACCAGTTGCGCCGGACATGGTCCGCGACCGGGCCCACACCGCGCTGGTAGAAGGCAAAACCGAAAAGCAGCACGGGCGGCAGAAGCGACATCCACAGCGTATAGGAGATGGCGTTGCCGGAAAGCCTTGCGCCGACACCGTCGACGAAGGTGTAGGACGCGATCACGAAGGCGTTGAGCAGGGCGACCATGATCGCCTTTCCGCCACCGCGCCGCGCCTCGAAAGCGAGCGTCAGGATGCCGCCGGAGATGACGGCGATGCCGGCAAGGGCCAGCGGGCTTAAAATCTCGCTCAGGAACAGGCTGCTCGTCGCCGCGACGATCAGGGGCGCCACGCCGCGCATGACGGGATAGACAAGGCCGATGTCACCGATCGTATAGGCGGCGGCGACAAGCCGGAAATAGGCGAATTGCAGAACGGCCGAAGCGATCAGGAAAGGAATGGCGACCGGCGCGGGAAATGGCAGGAAAGGCAGAAACGGTAGCGAACAGGCCGCAGCGCCCGCCGCGATCAGCGAGGCGTCCAGCGATTTGTCGGATCCGGCTTTGACCAGCGCATTCCATCCGGCATGCAGCATCGCGCCTAGGAGCACCAGAAGAAGAATGTCAAATGTCACAATAGAGACTCGCTCGCGGGCTACTTTGAGCAACCTACAGCATCGGCTTGAAAACCGGAATCGATTTTCGGCGAGGGCGGCAAGCCTTTGCCGATTGCTCGAGCACGCTTTTTGCGCACGGGAAACCGCCCGCAAGCGGCATGTGGTCACCGCGGAAACTGCAACGCGCGTAAAATTTATGCTTTGTGCATGTCATGGCGCCGGGGAATGATTTTGCGCCGGGATGATATGACGTTCTGCTCATGATTTCATCCGCCAGATGGAGGCATGAGCGTCCGACGCACAGCTTCTGGTTTCGCCTCGAAGCGAATTTTCACTGAAAATACTACCAAATTTGTCAAATATTGGTGCGCAGTGCGCTAGGACGCTTTGGGCGCAAGATGTATTAATCGGACCACCGTGCGCGTGAAAAACAATTTCATATCTTCCATGAATCGGAATCTGTAACGTTGTAGGTTTGTATGTAGTTTGATTTGCAGAATAACTTTCTGAAAATTAGGTATCTCTAATTTTCCTGTGAACGGAATGAAAACAAACAGGAGACGAAGAGCGCATGAATTGCACGCTAATGTTGTTTTGGCCCTTATTTGCGCCAATTCGCGCCATTTTGAAAACTGGACAAAAATAGTCAGTACAACCGCCATTCCGGCGTTTGGTGAAATCATTTTGCGTGGGCGAAACCGTTCCGCTGCGCGGCGAGGTGTCTGCCGCAGCGGCAATTTTTCAGCCGTGCAGGGGTTCCAGAGAGCGAAGAACCTTCCTAGATGGAGGGGGGGACGCAACCGGTAGCGTCAGGTATGTGTCGGTGGAATTATGCGGGAGACGCTATGCTCGCGGCGCTTTTAAATGGCGCAGCTGCATTGGTATTCTTCAAACCATGCGACGCTCCAGAAGGGATAAGTTGACATGCAGCATGATAGTTACGAGCCCGACTACCTCAGAAGAATTCTGACCGATGTCAAAACCATCGCCCTGCTCGGTGCTTCGCCCAACCCGGACAGGCCGAGCCACGGCGTGATGCGCTTCCTGCTGTCCAGGGGGTATCGTGTGTTTCCGGTCAATCCCGGCCAGGCAGGCAAGGAGATATTGGGGCAGAAGGTCTATGCCAAACTCGCCGATATTCCCGAGCCGGTGGACATGATCGACGTTTTCCGGGCGCCGGAATATTTGTCGGCAATCGTCGAGGAGGCGATCTTACTGCCGGAGCGGCCAACGGTAATCTGGGGCCAGCTTTCCGTTCGCGATGACAATGCCGCCGCCAAGGCGGAAGCCTACGGTATGGAAGTCGTGATGGATCGTTGCCCTGCAATTGAGTATCCCCGTCTCAATATTGTGCGATAGTTGGTACGGATCGGACTTATCATTTGGCGGCAAGGCATTATGATCCCTCCGAAATTCCAATTGGAGGAAACATCATGCCGAGCAGCAATCCCGGGTTTTCGACGCTGGCCGTTCATGCGGGCGCGCAACCCGATCCGACCACCGGCGCGCGTGCCACGCCCATTTATCAGACCACGGCCTATGCTTTCCGCGACGCCGATCACGCCGCCGCCCTGTTCGGACTGAAAGAGTTCGGCAATATCTACACCCGCATCATGAACCCCACCCAGGCGGTTCTGGAAGAGCGCGTGGCAGCACTTGAGGGCGGCACGGCCGCGCTTGCCGTCGCGTCCGGCCATGCCGCGCAATTGCTGGTCTTCCATACGCTGCTGCAATCCGGCGACAATTTCGTCGCCGCCCGCCAGCTCTATGGCGGCTCGATCAACCAGTTCGGCCATGCCTTCAAGGGCTTCGACTGGCAGGTCCGCTGGGCCGACGCCACCGATCCGGCCAGCTTCGAGGCGCAGATCGACGAGCGCACGCGCGCCGTCTTCATCGAAAGCCTTGCCAATCCGGGCGGAAATTTCGTGGATATCGCCGCAATCGCCGATGTTGCCCATCGGCATGGCCTGCCGCTGATTGTCGACAACACCATGGCGAGCCCCTATCTGCTGCGGCCGCTGGAACACGGCGCGGATATCGTGCTGCATTCGCTGACGAAATTCCTCGGCGGCCATGGCAACTCCATGGGCGGCATCATCGTGGACGGCGGAACCTTCGACTGGTCGGCGACGGACCGATATCCGGCCCTGTCACAGCCCCGGCCGGAATATTCCGGCGTCGTGCTGCACCAGACCTTCGGCAATTTCGCCTTCGCCATCGCCTGCCGTGTGCTTGGCTTGCGTGACCTCGGCCCGGCGATCTCGCCCTTCAACGCCTTCCTCATCCTGACCGGCATCGAGACGCTGCCGCTGCGCGTTCAGCGCCATTCCGACAATGCGCTTGCCGTCGCGAAATGGCTGAAGGCGCATCCCAAGGTTGGCTGGGTGCATTATGCGGGGCTGGAAGACAGCGATAACCACGCTATCCAGCAGCATTATTCGCCAAAGGGGGCGGGCTCCGTCTTCACCTTCGGCGTCAAGGGTGGTTATGCGGCCGGCAAGGCGCTGGTGGAAGGACTGCAACTCTTCTCCCATCTCGCCAATATCGGCGACACTCGCTCTCTCGTCATCCACCCGGCCTCCACCACCCATGCGCAGCTGACACCGGAACAGCAGACGGCCGCCGGCGCCGGGCCGGATGTGGTTCGCCTGTCGGTCGGTATCGAGGACGTCAAGGACATCATCGCCGATCTCGAGCAATCGCTCGCCAAGGTCTGATGTGGCGGCTCATGCGAGTCTGGTGACCGCGTGACACCAAGCAAATTTTAGTGTGATTGAGCGGCCGCCGGAACCATGAAAACAGGGTGCTTTCGGCGGCAGCGGATTTGAGTGAAGGCCCCCGCCGTCCCATCGCGAAAGATACGCCATATGAAAACCCGAACCGGAATGCTTCGTATTGTCGCCCTTCTCCTTGCGATCGGGGTCGCGGGTGTGGCTGACATACCGGTCGTAGCTTCGGCTTCGCCGGCAAAGGCCGGGGCGGAATATTTCCCGACGCAGCAGGATTTTGTCGGAAAATGGAAGCTCACCGGTGCGACCAGCCGCCCGCCGCGCAATATGAAGACTGCGCCCACCGCCCAGCAGGAAGCGGATGCGACACTGTTCCAAGAAACGGTGACGACATTTTACTCCGCGTTTGATTATCTGGAGATCACCGCGGACGGTCGCTACAATTTTCATCAACCCGGCGATCCCTCAGGTTCATGCGTCTGGTGCGGCACATGGTCCTTTGACAAGAGTTCGCTGTGGCTGAAGCTGGATACCGCGCCCCGGCTCGATATCTACGCGAAGGACGGCGATATACAGATGACGTACACCGCTGAACCCGACAAGAAGTCGAAATACACCTGGCTGGTTTTCGGCTGGACGAAGATGGAGTAGGCGTCTCATTTCCTCGGCGGTAACGCCCAACCGGAATACCCAAGACTGTTTGACGAAGCGCTCAGAATTGAGCAAAGCTGTATGGCCAACCATATTTGACGGACAGGGGACGTCATGACGAATTTTCTGTCCTTCGATGATATCGCCGAGCTGGAATACGGTGCACCCGCCCCGGAAAGACTGATTTCCGGCGATCCCAAATTCACCACATGGAATATCGAGGAAGCTCCGGGCGGCATCTATGCCGGCATCTGGCAGTCCACGCCCGGCAAATGGCGGGTGGTCTATGACGAATGGGAATATTTCAACGTTCTCGAAGGCCATTCCATCCTGACCGAAGACGGCGGTGCGCCGCGCGATCTGAGACCGGGCGACCGCGTTATCCTGCGTCCTAGCTTTACGGGCACGTGGGAGGTCGTCGAGACGACGCGGAAGGATTATGTCATCCGGCTCTGATGGCGCGCTACCAGCGTGTCATGACGCCGAGCGATGGAATTTTCTCGTCGATAGATATCAATGCCATGTTTTCTAAAATAGATTGAGCCGCAAGAATTCGATCGAACGGATCGCGGTGTTCGCCCGGCAGCATGGCGCTTCGAACCATATGAGCGCTGTTGATGGGAAGTTCGAGAAAGCCTTCCTGTTCGATTACACCCGCAAAATCAGGAAGTATGAGCGACGCACCGGGCAAACGGCCTCGTGCGAATTTCGTGGCAATTTCCCATGCCGAAGCCGCGCTCACATAGAGGTCATTATTGGGGTCGCTGATGATTTCGCGCGCATCCGGCGAAAGCCGGTCATGGTCATTCAGCCACCAAAGCAGTGCATGGGTATCCAGTAGATATTTCATTCGGTCTCGAACTCTTTAAGTTCGTCTTCCGTCAGCGGTTCGAAGAACTCAGGTCCGACGACGAGCACGCCCTTGAAACGCCCCGGAACGCGTCGGCGTTTTTCGTGTGGAACAGAGCCCGACTTACTCTCCGAAAGACCCACCGCATCCAATTGACGCGATAGTCTCTCAAGATGCGCCTCCAGTTCGGTAAAAACGACCGGAGTGGGCAGCGTCATATCCGTTTTTTTCTTCGACTTGGTTGCCAAGGCATTTGCCTCATCACTATTGGACGAAAATACCATAGCGCATCGGGGATGATAAAAAAACTACTTCACCACGCCAGATCGAGCCGCTCCAGACCATGGAAATGATAGACATCCTTGACCCTGGGCGGCTCGGCGATCTTCAGGCCCGGCAGGCGTTTGAAAAGCAGGGGCAGGGCAAGATTGAGCTCCAGCCTTGCCAGCGGCGCGCCGATGCAGAAATGGATGCCGGCGCCGAAGGAGACGTTGGCGCCCTCGTTGCGGTCCGGCCGGAAGGTCAGGGGATCGGAAAATTTTGCCGGATCGAGATTGGCGGCGGCGAGGATGAGGCTGACCTTGTCGCCGCGCTTGAACGCGACGCCGTCGATTTCGACGGGCTCCAGAACCCAGCGCTGGAAAATATGCACCGGCGCGCAGATGCGCAGGGTTTCTTCCACCGTGCGTTCCGTGGCGGCATCGTCGTTAAACAGCGTCTCGGGGGAGATGCCGCTTTCCAGAATGATGCGCACGGAATTGCCGATCTGGTGCACGGTCGCCTCGTGCCCGGCATTCAACAGCACGATGGTGGTGGAGATGAGCTCGTCGTCGGTCAGATACTGGCCCTTGTGCTCCGTATGGATCATGTGGCTCAGCAGATCGTCCTTCGGCTCCGCCCGCCGCTCGGCGATCACGCTGCGCACATAGTCTGAAAACTCATGCGCGGCCCTGTCGGCCAGCAGCTCATCTTCCGGCGTGCGTTTGAACATATACATGCCGACATAGGCATGCGACCATTTCAGAAGCTGCGGCCCCATCTCCTCGGGAATGCCGATCATGCGGGCGATCATCGTCACCGGAATGATATCGGCATAGGAAGAGAGCAGTTCCGTCTCGCCCTTGCTTTCGAAGGCGTCGATCAGACGGTTGGCGAGTTCCTCGATTTCCGGCTTCATCTTGTCGACGTGCCGCGACACGAAGGCGCGGTTGATGAGCGTGCGCAGCCGCGTGTGCTCCGGCGGTTCCAGTTCCAGAAGCGAATGCTGCTCGGCAGCATCGAAATGCTTCACATGTTCCAGCGGCTCCGCCAGGCCGATCTCTTCGCGGCTTGCCACATGCAGGATCTGCCGCCCGAAGCGGCGGTCGCGCAACAGCGCGCTCACGTGGTCGTATCCGGTGAAAAACCATTGCCGCTGTTCTTCCCAGTAGAAGGTGGGACATTCAGCGTGCAGGGCCGCATAGACCGGGTTCGGATCGCTGTAGAAAGCCGGGTCGCGGGCATCAAGGGAAATGCGGCGGGTGGCGGGATCGATTTTGAGAAACGGAAATGTCGCTGTCATGCCCATGGTCTATTCCGCGCGCGGCGCTTTGGGAAGGGAGGGAAATCCCTTCCGGATACCTCTATGCCTGTCACTGGGTGATTACATCGTCACCGGCTGGCAATGGCGGCTATCCGGTTCAGCGCCGCGACCTGGCGGTCGGCATTGTTGTCCATCGGATTTTCGTCACGGTCCGAGGCGGGCACGACGACATTGGCCGAATTGACATGGATGACGGTCCGGTTGCGCCCGGCCTTCTTGGCGGCATAGAGCGCGCGGTCGGCTTCCGTCATCATCGTGTTGAGGTCGGCGTCCTTGATCATGGCTTCCGATATGCCGACGCTGGTGGTCACCTCGATGGCTTCACCGCGCGAACTGATCTTCGAAAGGCGCAGATTGCTGCGGATGGCTTCCGCAAGCGTCGCCGTGCTGGAAGGGCTTTCGACTTCGGCAACCAGCGCGAATTCCTCGCCTCCCATCCTGACGAAAAGGCCGCGATCGCCGATTGCGCGCTGGGCGATATTGCAAAAATGCACGAGGACCGCATCGCCGGACTGGTGGCCGTATCTGTCGTTGATCTTCTTGAAATGGTCGATATCGAACAGCACCAGAGCCACGTAACGGCTGGAGGCCGGCGACCTTTTCTTGATACGCTCGAACTCCTCCAGCAGGCCGCGCCGGTTGAGAACGCCGGTCAGATGATCGGTCATGGCGAGGCGATGGAGGCGGCTTTCCGTATCCTCCATGATGATCTTGGCGCTGATCATGATGATGGCCGTGAAGCCGAGCATGCCGGAGAGGGCAAGCGCCGATGTCATGGGAATGGCGTTGGGGATGGCGGCATTGACGGGGATGACGATGGATGCGACGAACGCCCCGGCAAAAGCCTGCAGGATCAGGATCGCGGCCAGAACCCGGCGGCTGCGTGAGGCGCGCGCCTTGCTGGCCAGAAGGACGCCGGCGAGCATGAAATAACCCGTGGCCGCACTGGCGTGATAAAGCAGGATGCGGGCCACCATGTTTTCACGCACGGGCGGCAGGAACATTCCGGCGATCCACAGGAGAGCCGGAATGGCGACCCAGCCGCCGATTTTCCGCTGTTCGAAGCACAGCAGGCCCGCAAGCCAGAAACCGAAGGCGGAAAGTGCGAGCGTATTGCCGACCTGGATGGACAGAAAACTGGAAATATCCCCGCGAAACGCCACCATGACAGCGCCGAAGCCCGTGGCGAGGAAACCGGCGGCGAAAAAGAGATTATGCCGGCGGGAAGGGCGGTGCAGCCACAGCGTTCCCAAAAGCACGGCAAGGGTGAACGTTTCCGCCGCCCACAGTAGCGTGCTCGTCTTTGCATCCAGCATTGCAAAATCCTATCTGCGCCATAATGCGATAAAAGCGGGCTCTTTCGCACGAGGTGCGTTATGCCCGCTGGAATTGTTGAGCTGCCATTTCGCCCGGTGGGCCCATTCCCCAAAGGGAACCGGAAATTCGCTGGCCAGTATCGGCAGCAAATACTAACGAGTTCTTGCCGGTGAGAAGTTATATCTGTGCATGGCGGGCGATTTTTGCCGTCGTCGCCTGCCATAGTAAAAAAATGGTGGCAGCGGGGGAAAGAGGCCCCGCTGGCGCCGCCCGGACCGAAAGCCCTGTCAACCTCGGCCCGAAAGGCCTGCAAACGCTGTTGAGCCGTTAAGGATATGCGGCTTCGTGTCTTGAAGTACGGGGCATGCACACTCTATGTAGGGAGTATGAAGGTTAGAAGTGATTCCGGAGCGGTTTTTCGCGAAGGGCAGAGTTTGACAAAGGACGGACATGAAAAATCCAGTTGATACCGCCATGGCTCTGGTGCCGATGGTCGTTGAGCAGACCAATCGCGGCGAACGCTCCTACGACATATTTTCCCGTCTTCTCAAGGAACGCATCATTTTCCTCACCGGCCCGGTGGAAGACCAGATGGCTTCGCTCGTCTGCGCGCAGCTGCTGTTCCTCGAGGCTGAAAACCCGAAGAAGGAAATCGCGCTCTACATCAATTCGCCGGGTGGCGTTGTGACCGCCGGCATGGCGATCTACGATACGATGCAGTTCATCCGCCCTGCGGTCTCCACGCTCTGCGTCGGCCAGGCTGCCTCCATGGGCTCGCTGCTTCTGGCTGCCGGTGAAAAGGGAATGCGTTTCGCAACCCCGAACGCCCGCATCATGGTGCACCAGCCTTCCGGCGGTTTCCAGGGGCAGGCATCGGACATCGAGCGCCACGCCCGCGACATCATCAAGATGAAGCGCCGCCTCAATGAAGTCTACGTGAAGCACACGGGCCGTACGCTCGAAGAGGTTGAAAAAACCCTCGATCGCGACCACTTCATGGATGCAGACGAGGCGAAGGACTGGGGCGTGATCGACAAGATCCTGACCTCGCGCCAGGAAATCGAAGGCGCCGCCGCGAATTGAGGCGCGCCGCTTTTTGACGTTTGTTTGAACCCGCAAAAGTAATTTCGGGGCTTTCAACCGCAACAGAAAGCGATATTAGTATATATAAAGGCTATGTTGAATTTTTATGACGTGGCCTTTGGTTTGATGGGGAATTCGTTGCAGCCGGTTGTCAGCTCATGTATCTGATACCGGTTAGTACCCCGGGAAACGAGGCGGATACGGCGATGCACCCCAAGGGCTGCCGTATCGGCGGGCGGTAAGTTGACCGCGATCCGTTTGGCGGACCTGCGGCGTGCTGGAAGGAAAGTGATATGAGCAAAGTCAGCGGCAGCAACGGCGGCGACTCTAAGAATACACTCTATTGTTCATTCTGCGGCAAGAGCCAGCACGAAGTCCGGAAACTCATTGCCGGACCGACGGTATTCATCTGCGATGAATGCGTCGAATTGTGCATGGACATCATCCGCGAGGAGAACAAGACGTCGATGGTGAAGTCGCGTGAGGGTGTTCCCACCCCGCAGGACATCATCAAGATCCTCGACGAATACGTCATCGGCCAGAAGCAGGCGAAGAAGATCCTGTCTGTTGCCGTTCACAACCACTACAAGCGCCTCGCGCACGCCTCCAAGAATGGCGATGTCGAGCTTGCGAAGTCGAACATCATGCTCGTCGGTCCGACGGGCTGCGGCAAGACCTATCTTGCCCAGACGCTCGCCCGCATCATCGACGTTCCCTTCACCATGGCGGACGCAACGACGCTGACCGAAGCCGGTTACGTCGGCGAGGACGTGGAAAACATCATCCTGAAGCTGTTGCAGGCTGCGGATTACAATGTCGAGCGCGCCCAGCGCGGTATCGTCTATATCGACGAAGTCGACAAGATTTCCCGCAAGTCGGACAACCCGTCCATCACGCGCGACGTGTCGGGCGAGGGCGTTCAGCAGGCGCTTCTGAAGATCATGGAAGGCACGGTCGCTTCCGTACCGCCTCAGGGCGGTCGCAAGCATCCGCAGCAGGAATTCCTGCAGGTGGATACGACCAACATCCTGTTCATCTGCGGCGGCGCGTTTGCCGGTCTCGACAAGATCATCTCGGCCCGTGGTGAAAAGACCTCGATCGGCTTCGGTGCGACCGTCAAGGCGGAAGATGATCGCCGCGTCGGCGAGGTTCTGCGCGAGCTGGAGCCCGAAGATCTGGTGAAGTTCGGTCTCATCCCGGAATTCATCGGCCGTCTGCCGGTTCTCGCCACGCTGGAAGACCTCGACGAGGATGCGCTGATCCAGATCCTGTCCGAGCCGAAGAACGCGCTGGTCAAGCAGTATCAGCGCCTGTTCGAGATGGAAGATGTGGAACTGACCTTCCACGAGGACGCCCTTCGCGAAATCGCCCGCAAGGCGATCACCCGCAAGACCGGTGCCCGTGGCCTGCGCTCGATCATGGAAAAAATCCTTCTGGACACCATGTTCGAACTGCCGACGCTGGAAGGCGTGCGCGAAGTGGTCATTTCCGACGAGGTCGTCAGCGGCCTTGCACGTCCGCTCTACATCTATGCGGATCGTCAGGAAGAAAAGACCAACGTTTCTGCCTGATCGGCCGGTCCGGTGCTTCGATGAAGTCAGAAGGCCCGCCTCCGTGCGGGCCTTTTCTGTTGTCGCCGGGTGTGAAACTTGCGCCTAACTTGGCGAAGCCCGATTTTGCGTTTGGAGCGGATTGCGCTTTGCTGATAAAGTCTTACAACTGATTTGCAGCGCGATATGACGGAAATGTGAATTTCGTCGGCGACCCGGTTCCTGAGCCCTCAAGGATAACCGGAAATGTCGGTAGTATTAGCCGGCGCTGGGTTTTGTTGAATTTCACGGTCCTGCCGTCGCGTAAGGCCGTCTGTTCCGGCGACTTGAAATCGGTGTTTCGAAACTCCACTTTCAGTCTCGAGAAATGAATGTGCCGGATGCCCCAAGCTGTCCGGCAAAGTGTCCCGAAAGGGACCATGGAAAGGAAATGATATGACGAACATCACGTCTGCGGCATCTGGCGGTACCTATCCGGTACTTCCCCTGCGCGACATTGTCGTTTTCCCGCATATGATCGTTCCCCTGTTCGTCGGGCGGGAAAAATCCATCCGTGCGCTCGAGGAAGTCATGGGGTCGGACAAGCAGATCATGCTTGTTACCCAGATCAACGCCAGCGATGACGATCCTGCCCCGGAGGCCATCCACAAGGTCGGCACGGTCGCCAATGTCCTGCAGCTTCTGAAGCTTCCCGACGGCACCGTGAAGGTGCTGGTGGAAGGCAAGGGCCGCGCCCAGATCGACAGCTACACCGGTCGTGAAGACTTCTATGAAGCCACTGCGACGCCGTTGCAGGAGCCTGCCGAAGATCCGGTCGAGATCGAGGCGCTGTCGCGTTCGGTCGTGTCTGAATTCGAGAGCTATGTGAAGCTCAACAAGAAGATTTCGCCCGAGGTTGTCGGCGCTGCCGGCCAGATCGACGATTATTCGAAGCTTGCCGATACGGTCGCTTCGCACCTGTCGATCAAGATTACCGAAAAGCAGGAAATGCTGGAAACCGTCAGCGTGAAGCAGCGGCTTGAAAAGGCGCTCGGCTTCATGGAAGGCGAAATTTCCGTGCTCCAGGTCGAAAAGCGCATCCGCTCGCGCGTCAAGCGCCAGATGGAGAAGACACAGCGCGAATATTACCTGAACGAACAGATGAAGGCGATCCAGAAGGAGCTCGGCGACGGCGAGGACGGCCGTGACGAGATGGCCGAGCTGGAAGAGCGCATCGCCAAGACCAAGCTTTCCAAGGAGGCCAAGGAAAAGGCCGAAGCGGAAATGAAGAAGCTGCGCCAGATGAGCCCGATGTCCGCGGAAGCGACCGTCGTGCGCAACTATCTGGACTGGCTGCTCGGTCTGCCATGGGGCAAGAAGTCCAAGATCAAGGCGGACCTCAACAATGCCGAGAAGATCCTGGATCAGGACCACTTCGGTCTGGACAAGGTCAAGGAGCGTATCGTCGAATATCTGGCCGTGCAGGCCCGTGCGACGAAAATCCGTGGCCCGATCCTCTGCCTCGTCGGCCCGCCCGGCGTCGGCAAGACCTCGCTCGCCAAGTCGATCGCCAAGGCGACCGGCCGCGAATATGTGCGCATGGCGCTGGGTGGCGTTCGTGACGAGGCGGAAATCCGCGGTCACCGCCGTACCTATATCGGCTCCATGCCGGGCAAGATCGTCCAGTCGATGAAGAAGGCCAAGAAGGCGAACCCGCTCTTCCTGCTCGACGAAATCGACAAGATGGGCATGGATTTCCGTGGCGATCCGTCGTCGGCTCTGCTCGAGGTGCTCGATCCGGAACAGAACTCCACCTTCATGGACCATTACCTTGAAGTGGAATACGACCTGTCCGACGTGATGTTCGTGACCACGGCCAACACGCTGAACATTCCCGGCCCGCTGATGGACCGCATGGAAGTGATCCGCATTGCCGGTTACACGGAAGACGAAAAGCGCGAAATCGCCAAGCGTCACCTGTTGCCTAAGGCGATCAAGGAACATGCCCTGCGTCCGGAAGAGTTCTCGGTTACCGATGACGCCCTGATGGTCGTCATCCAGCAGTACACCCGCGAGGCGGGCGTGCGCAGCTTCGAACGCGAGCTGATGAAGCTGGCGCGCAAGGCTGTCACCGAGATCATCAAGGGCAAGGTCAAGTCCGTTGAGGTTACCGCAGCAAACGTTCCGGATTATCTGGGCGTTCCGCGGTTCCGCCACGGCGAGGCCGAGCGCGAGGATCAGGTCGGTGTCGTCACGGGTCTGGCCTGGACGGAAGTTGGTGGTGAGCTGCTCACCATCGAAGGCGTGATGATGCCGGGCAAGGGCCGTATGACGGTGACCGGCAACCTCAAGGAAGTGATGAAGGAATCCATTTCGGCGGCGGCATCCTATGTCCGTTCGCGCGCCGTGGACTTCGGCATCGAGCCGCCCCGCTTCGACAAGAGCGACATCCACGTGCACGTTCCGGAAGGTGCGACCCCGAAGGACGGACCGTCCGCCGGCGTTGCCATGGCGACCGCCATCGTCTCCATCATGACCGGTATCCCGGTCTCGAAGGATGTGGCGATGACGGGTGAGATCACGCTTCGCGGTCGCGTGCTGCCGATCGGCGGCCTGAAGGAAAAGCTGCTTGCGGCCCTTCGCGGCGGCATCAAGAAGGTGCTGATCCCGGAAGAAAACGCCAAGGATCTGGCGGAAATTCCGGACAATGTGAAGAACGAGATGGAAATCATCCCGGTGTCGCGCATGGGCGAGGTCATCAAGCACGCCCTTATCCGCCAGCCGGAGCCCATCGAGTGGGACGGCAGCATCGAGACGCCGGTGATCGCAACCGTCGAAGGCGTCGACGACGGCAGCCAGACCATCGCGCATTGATGCATGCATCGTCGCGAGGGGCGGGAATCGCCTTTCGCGACGGCTGATGCATAGATTCAATGTGTTAGGTGTCGGAAGGCGCATGTGGCGTAAAGCTGCGCACAAGTGATGCGAATTTGGCACGAATATGTGGAAGGCCGGCAGAAATGTCGGCCTTTTTTGTGAAAAAAAACGCAGACCCCTTGTTTTTCAGGCGATTCCAGCGCTTTTGGGTTGCTGCGCGCGGATGCGAACGTATTCTGCGCCGGCTTAATTTGAGTCGTTTCAAACCATTGAAAGGGGTGGAAACATGAACAAGAACGAGCTCGTCTCTGCTGTTGCCGAAAAGGCTGGTCTCACGAAGGCAGATGCTGCTTCCGCTGTTGATGCTGTATTCGAAACTGTACAGAGCGAACTGAAGAACGGTGGCGACATTCGCCTGGCCGGCTTCGGCAGCTTCTCCGTCAGCCGTCGTGAAGCCTCCAAGGGCCGTAACCCTTCCACGGGTGCTGAAGTCGATATCCCGGCTCGCAACGTACCGAAGTTTTCCGCAGGCAAGGGCCTGAAGGACGCCGTCAACTCGTAAGGTTTCCAGAAAGCCGCAACGCCCGGCGGCGGGCGGGCAGCTTTTCAGGTTCACGAGGAAACATGTTTTGACGCCCTGACGCCGTCACATCGCCGCCAAAAGCGGGCGGTGTTTCGAAAAGCTCTTTTCGGACAGGCCGGGTTCTCCCGGTCAAGATGTGAATGAAAGCAGGGAAGCGCCTGTGTAGCTTCCATCCGGACACACGGCGTTTTTCGACGCGGAATGTGGGCATAAACACGAAAGCCCGGCCTTCCAGGCCGGGCTTTTTGATTCAGCGGTCAGGAAGTGTCATGCCACTGTCATGTCTGTAACGCAGAAGCCTTGGGGTATTTTTGGACCCAAGGGGGATTAAAATGGCGTTCCGATTTTCTCAAATGGCTTTGACCGCCGCGCTGCTCACGTCCGCAGCCATTCCGGCCGCGGCCGAGCCGGTTTTCAACCGCATCGCATCTTTCCCGGTGGCGAAAAACCTTCCCGCGGACAAGGACGCCAAATCCGTCACCTCGGCTGAAATCATTACCGCCAGCGAAGACGGCAAGACGCTGATCTATTCGGACAGCCCGCTTGGCGGCATCGGTTTCATCGACATCACCGACGCCAAGGCTCCCAAGGCCGGCGGCGCGCTGCTGCTCGAAGGCGAGCCAACGTCCGTTGCCGTTGCCGGTCTCAAGGTGCTGGCCGGCGTCAACACGTCGGAAAATCGCGCCAAGCCGTCCGGCAAGCTGGTGACGGTCGATATTGCTACCAAGAAGATCGAAGCAAGCTGCGATCTCGGCGGCCAGCCCGATTCCGTCGCCGTTTCCCCGGACAAGACCTTCGCCGCCATCGCCATCGAAAACGAGCGCGATGAAGAGGTAAACGAAGGTGCCCTGCCGCAGATGCCAGCCGGTTATCTGGTGACTGTCGGCCTGAAAGACGGCGTTGCCGATTGCGCGACGCTGAAGAAGATCGAACTCACCGGCCTTGCCGAAATTTCCCCTGAGGATCCGGAACCGGAATTCGTGTCGATCAACGCCAATGGCGAGATCGCGCTGACTCTTCAGGAAAACAATCATATCGTCATTCTCGACGGCAAGACCGGTACGGTGAAGACGCATTTCTCCGCCGGCAAGGTCGATCTTGAAGGCATCGATACGAAGACCGATGGCCAGTTGAAGTTCACCGAGAAGCAGGAAGGCCGCAAGCGTGAGCCGGACGCCGTGAAGTGGCTGGACAATGACCGTATCGTCATCGCCAATGAGGGCGACTGGCAGGGTGGTTCGCGCGGCTTTACCATCTTCGACAAGACCGGCAAGCTCGTCTATGAATCCGGCTCCTCGCTCGAACACGCGGTTGCGGCCATCGGCCACTATCCGGAAAAGCGCTCCAAGGCAAAGGGCATCGAGCCGGAAGGTCTGGAAGCTGCGACCTTCGGCGACCAGAAATATTTCTTCGTGCTGTCGGAGCGCGCCTCTGTCGTCGCTGTATACAAGGACACCGGCAAGGAGCCGGAACTGACGCAGCTCCTGCCTTCGGGCGTTTCGCCGGAAGGCGCTGTCGCCATCCCGTCGCGCAACCTCCTTGCCACGGCCAATGAGGTCGATCTGATCGAAGACGGCGGCGTGCGCTCGCATGTCATGCTCTATGAACGCGGTGAAGGTGAAGCAGCCTATCCGCAGCTGGTTTCCGCCACCGTCGATGGTGCACCGATCGGCTGGGGCGCTCTTTCGGGTCTGGTCGGCGATGCCGAAAAGCCCGGCATTCTCTATGCCGTGTCCGACTCGGTCTATGGCAACCAGCCGTCGATCTTCACCATCGATGCGACGAAAAAGCCCGCCACCATCACTAGCGTCCTGCGCGTCAAGCGTGACGGTATTGCCGCTCAGAAGCTCGACATCGAAGGCATCACGCTGGACGGCAAAGGCGGTTTCTGGCTGGCTTCTGAAGGCGACAGCGCCAAGCTCGTTCCGCACGCGCTCTATAACGTCAACGCCAAGGGCGAGATCAAGGCTGAGATCGCATTGCCGAAGGAACTTCTCGCCGGCGACACCCGCTTCGGTTTCGAAGGCGTGACGATGATCGGCAAGGGCGACGACGCGACGCTGTGGATGGCTGTGCAGCGTGAATGGGGCACGGACGAAAAGGGCTTCGTCAAGCTGGTCTCCTACAATCCGAAATCCAAGGAGTGGGGCGCCGTCCGTTACCCGCTCGACAAGACCGAGGCAGGCTGGGTCGGCCTCTCCGAAATCGCCGCGCAGGGCGACTATGTCTATATCGTCGAGCGCGACAACCAGATCGGCGACAAGGCAAAGATAAAGAAGCTCTACCGTGTTGCGATCGCGGACCTGAAGCCTGGCAAGATCGGCGGCGACCTGCCGCTGGTGGCCAAGCAGGAAGCCCATGACTTCCTGCCTGACCTCAAGGCCCAGACCAACGGTTATGTCGTCGACAAGCTGGAAGGCTTCACCTTCGACAAGGCGGGAACGGCCTATGCCGTGACCGACAATGACGGCGTGGACGATTCTTCCGGCGAAACGCTGTTCTTCACCGTCAATATGAAGGCGATCAACTGATCGAGCCGATTGGCACCGCAAATGAGAAAAGCCGGGCTATGCCCGGCTTTTCTGCATGGTGAGGGGCCGCTTGGCCGGATTTCCCGATCTTGCACGATGCCTGACGACGCAAGCCGTTAAAATCGGCATTGCCGCTTCGATATCGGATTGTGAAGGATTCGTCCGGAGCCATCCGGGAAAATGCTGCGGATCGATCGTAACGGATCACCGCCCCATGGAATTCTTGCTTTTGGGAGTATCTTGTTTTTCCGAGTCCTGCTGGACCCAGCGGAAAAAAATATAAACAGGCAGCGCAATAAGCGCGAGTGTTACAAACGCGTCGATCGACATGGTTTCATCCATCAGTTCAACCGTTCATCATGAAACGGTGCGCAAACAATGCCTGAAATCTCTTTAGAAAGTCTGAATCTTCCTTATTTTCCGGTATGTTGCGGGGTGATACAGGGGGTGGTCAAGTTGTCGGATTTTGGAACAGCAGTGCCGATTTGGCATGGCGCAACTGGAGAAAAGCGATTCCAGCGGTTGGGAATCATGACGACGCTCTACCGACCGTAGTGAGGGCAGGGGGGATAATTCCGAATACTCGAGGGCTTATCGCATAGCGAAAGCAAACACGAACGATCTCGGTTCAGGGGTGATATTTAAATCTTCTGGAAAAATGGTGGGCGATGAGAGACTCGAACTCCCGACATCCTCGGTGTAAACGAGGCGCTCTACCAACTGAGCTAATCGCCCTTCGCGTCTTGCGGATCATGTCCGCCGCGTCGGTGGCCGTGATGTATGCGGATCGGAAAAAAACCGCAAGGGCTTTTGTGAAGTTTTTTTGTTTTTTTGCCGAGAAAATTTTCCGTCGCCGGGGGACGGGGGCAAAAAGCCGGGAACTGCGGGCTTTTTTCCCGAAACAGGACCCGAGGACGCCGTGATGGTCATGTGGAAATCCCGCTACGGAAGCCTCCGGCTGTGGACAAGTTTTTTGTTTTCGTTGGGAAAAGCCCGAAAAACAGGGCGTTTGCCGCAATCGCGTTCCAAGGCCTTTCGGTTTTTCCTGATCAAAATGAAGAAGCTTATTCTTTTGTCGTGAAACCTGCTTGACACCCCCGCACGAACGCCGTAGTTAGCCGCTCATCGAACAGCCGAGGCTGGTTCGAGCGGCGGGACTGGTTCCTGTCGTCAGGAGATGCGGGTGTAGCTCAGTCGGTTAGAGTGCCGGCCTGTCACGCCGGAGGTCGCGGGTTCGAGCCCCGTCACTCGCGCCATCCTGTCCCTCGGAAAACGCAGATGAATGTCTGTGGTGCGCGGGTGTAGCTCAGTCGGTTAGAGTGCCGGCCTGTCACGCCGGAGGTCGCGGGTTCGAGCCCCGTCACTCGCGCCATTTCTCTCTCCTGAAATGTCTCCTCAAAAACAGATCGACACGCGATTTGCGCGCTCGTCTATTGACGATTCCAGCGCCTGATTCCGGGCTTTTTAAACGCGATTTTTCCTGCATTTTTTAGTCAAGTTTCGATTCCCAAATATCGTCACTTCACCGCCATCCCGACGTAAAATTCGTGTGACTTTTTTGCGGTTGCGTCGTTCAATCGATTATTATTGTATTTGAGTGGCTTAGGCCGGAATTGTGGCCCAAATTTGCGTCAATTCCGGCAATATTGTTGCCAATCAATGCGGCAGGTGTCTTGAAATGGTGCCTAAACTCTTGCAGAGAGAGCGCGGCTGCGCTAACGACTTTGGCGTTGCAACATATTGTCCGCTCTTTGAGACTTAAGGTCACAAAGGCAGGCCCGGCACCCGGCCGGGCAGGGAAGAGACCATGACTGAACTCCTCAGTTCCTACATTCCGATCGCAATATTCATCGGTATCGCTCTCGTCATCGGCCTGGCGCTTCTCATTGCGCCGTTCGCTGTCGCTTACAAGGCGCCGGACCCGGAAAAGCTTTCTGCTTTCGAGTGCGGTTTCAACGCCTTCGACGATGCCCGCATGAAATTCGATATCCGCTTTTATCTCGTGTCGATCCTGTTCATCATCTTCGACCTGGAAGTCGCCTTCCTGTTCCCCTGGGCGGTGTCTTTCGGCGAGATGGGCTGGTTCGGTTTCTGGTCGATGATGGTGTTCCTTCTCGTTCTCACCATCGGCTTTATTTATGAGTGGAAGAAGGGAGCGCTGGAATGGGCATGAGCCAGAACAACACCACGCTCGTTGCGCCGCAGCCGAAGGGGATCATCGATCCCTCCACCGGCAAGCCGGTTGGCAGCAACGATGCCTACTTCACGGAAATCAATGACGAGCTGGCCGACAAGGGTTTTCTCGTCACCTCGACCGACGAGCTGATCACCTGGGCACGCACCGGCTCCCTGATGTGGATGCAGTTCGGCCTTGCCTGCTGCGCCGTCGAAGGCCTGATGCAGGCGTCCGGCCCGCGTTATGACATGGAGCGCTTCGGCGTCGCCCCGCGCGCCTCACCGCGCCAGTCGGACGTGATGATCGTCGCCGGCACGCTGACCAACAAGATGGCGCCCGCTCTGCGCAAGGTCTATGACCAGATGCCTGAGCCGCGTTACGTCATCTCCATGGGCTCCTGTGCCAATGGCGGCGGTTATTACCATTATTCCTACGCCGTGGTGCGCGGCTGCGACCGCGTCGTGCCGGTGGATATCTACGTTCCGGGCTGTCCCCCCACGGCGGAGGCGCTGCTTTACGGCGTGCTTCTGCTGCAGAAGAAGATTCGTCGTACCGGTACGATCGAGCGCTAAGGGCAAAGGACGGATTAAGAATGAGCGAAGCTCTCAACGATCTTGCTGCTTACGTTAAGGAAGCGCGTGGTTCCCTCGTGGTGTCGGCTGATATCGCCTATGGCGAGCTGACGCTGAACACGACGCCTGAAAGCGTGATCGCGCTTTTGACCTTCCTGCGTGACGACGTGCAGTGCGGTTTCGTCAACATCATCGATATTTGCGGTGTCGACTGGCCGCAGCGCGAGAAGCGTTTCGATGTCGTCTATCACCTGTTGTCGCCGCGCCAGAACCTGCGCGTACGCGTCAAGCTGCAGGTGGCGGAAGACGAGGGCGTACCGTCTTCGACCTCGGTTTATATGGGTGCCGAATGGTTCGAGCGCGAAGCCTGGGACATGTATGGCATTCCGTTCGAAGGCCATAAGGATCTCCGCCGCATCCTCACGGACTACGGTTTCGAAGGCCATCCGCTGCGCAAGGATTTTCCGGTTACCGGCTTTGTGGAAGTGCGTTACGATGACGTGCTGAAACGGGTTCTTTATGAACCGGTTGAACTGAAACAGGAATTCCGCAACTTCGATTTCCTCTCCCCCTGGGAAGGAACCGAATATGTTCTCCCGGGTGACGAAAAGGCCAAGCAATGAGCCAAGCCCCCCCGACAGAGCATGGACAATGTCTTTGCGGCGCCGTCGGCCTCAATGCCGTCATCGGTGCCCGCGAATTCGGCGTTTGCCATTGCTCCATGTGCCGCCGCTGGTCCGGCGGTGCCTTTCTGGCTGTCGAATGCGCTGATATCTCCGTTGAGAACGAAGAGAACCTCGGCGTCTATTCCTCGTCGGAATGGGGTGAGCGCTGCTTCTGCAAGAATTGCGGCAGCACGCTGATGTGGCGCTCGAAGGACGGCAAGCATTTCGCCGTTTCGTTGCAGGCTTTCGATAACCCTTCCAGTTTCAAGTTCGCGTCGCAGATTTTCACGGATGAGAAGCCTTCGAGCTATTCTTTCGCGGAAGCCACGCAGAACATGACCGGCCCCGAATTCATCGCCATGATCACCTCGGCGGAGCACTAGAATGACTGAGCATAACGTCCGCAATTTCACGATCAACTTCGGTCCGGAACATCCGTCCGCGCACGGCGTGCTGCGTCTGGTTCTGGAACTGGATGGCGAAATCGTCGAGCGCGTCGATCCGCATATCGGTCTCCTGCATCGCGGCACCGAAAAGCTGATCGAGACCAAGACCTATCTGCAGGCCGTTCCTTATTTCGACCGCCTCGACTACGTCGCACCGATGAACCAGGAACACGCTTTCGCGCTCGCCGTCGAAAAGCTGCTCGGTCTCGAAATCCCGATGCGCGGTCAGTTGATCCGCGTCCTGTATTCGGAAATCGGCCGCATCCTGTCGCACATCATGAACGTGACGACGCAGGCCATGGACGTCGGCGCTATGACGCCGCCGGTCTGGGGCTTCGAAGAACGCGAAAAGCTGATGGTGTTCTATGAGCGCGCCTGCGGCGCCCGCATGCACTCGGCTTACGTCCGTCCGGGCGGCGTGCATCAGGACCTGCCGCCGGAACTGGTGGATGATATCGGCAAGTGGTGCGATCCGTTCCTCACCGTTCTCGACAATATCGAGGGCCTTTTGACCGACAACCGCATCTACAAGCAGCGTAACGTCGATATCGGCGTCGTCTCGCTTGAAGACGCCTTCGCCTGGGGTTTCACGGGCGTGATGGTGCGCGGCTCGGGCGCTGCCTGGGATTTGCGCCGCGCGCAGCCCTATGAGTGCTATTCCGATCTCGAATTCGACATTCCCGTCGGCAAGAACGGCGATTGCTATGATCGTTACCTGATCCGCATGCAGGAAATGCGCGAATCCGTAAAGATCATGAAGCAGTGCGTCGACCTTCTCTCCGGCAAGCATCGCATCGGCCCGGTCTCGTCGCTAGACGGCAAGGTAGTTCCGCCGAAGCGTGGCGAGATGAAGCGTTCGATGGAAGCGCTGATCCACCACTTCAAGCTCTACACCGAAGGTTACCACGTTCCCGCCGGCGAAGTTTACGCCGCCGTCGAAGCGCCGAAGGGCGAGTTCGGCGTTTACGTGGTCGCAGACGGTTCGAACAAGCCCTATCGCTGCAAGATCCGCGCGCCGGGCTACGCACACCTGCAGGCCATGGATTTCCTGTGCAAGGGCCATCAGCTTGCTGACGTTACAGCCGTGCTCGGCTCCCTCGACATCGTGTTCGGGGAGGTCGACCGCTGATGCGTCTGCCGCTGGCCATACCGGCTTTTCTCGCTGCGATGTCTGCCTCCGCTCTCGCCCAGACGGCGACGGACGTGGGCGGCATATCGCTGTCGAGCGGCGGCTCTTCGACCATCAAGCAGCTTCTGTCGTCGGGATACGAGATCAAGGCCTCGGTTCCCAATGGCAGCAAGTTCATCGTGTTCATGCAGAAAGACAAGGCGGCTTACGCCTGCGAATTCGTCACGGTGGCGAGATCGCGTTGTGAGACGTTAAACTGAAAAGGCGTGAGGAAGTATGTCCGTTCGTCGACTAGCCGAAGATCAGTTCCAGCCCGTGGCGTTTGCCTTCAATGCGGAAAATACCGCATGGGCTGAAAAGACGATCAAGAAATATCCCGAGGGACGCCAGCAATCGGCGGTCATCCCGCTGCTCATGCGTGCGCAGGAGCAGGACGGCTGGGTTACCCGCGCCGCCATCGAGAAAATCGCCGACATGCTGGATATGGCCTATATCCGCGTCATGGAAGTGGCGACCTTCTATACCCAGTTCCAGCTGAAGCCGGTCGGCACGCGCGCCCATGTTCAGGTTTGCGGCACCACGCCCTGCATGCTGCGCGGCTCGGAAGCGCTGATGGATGTCTGCCGCAAGAAGATCCACCACGATCCGCTGCACACCAATGAGAGCGGCACGCTCTCCTGGGAAGAAGTGGAATGTCAGGGCGCCTGCGTCAACGCGCCGATGGTCATCATCTTCAAGGACGCCTATGAGGACCTGACGCCCGAGCGTCTGGAAGAGATCATCGATACGTTCGAGGCAGGCAAGGGCGACACCGTCAAGACCGGCCCGCAGATCGACCGTCACCAGTCGGTCCCGGTCGGCGGCCTGACGACGCTGACGGAAGAGATCAAGCCGGATCGCTCCAATCTCGACAAGCCGGCCGAAGTGGCTGCGGACGCCGCACCGGTTCCGCCCTCCAACGCCGCCAAGCCGAAGACGGATGCGCCTGAAACCGATCCGAAGCTGAAGACGCCGGTGACCGCGCCGAAGGCTGCCGAAGCCAATGTGAAGACCGCCGAAAAGGAAGCTTCGGGATCTGCGAAGCCGTCGCTCGATTCCAAGGATCGTCCGGCAGGCATCGAAAAGCCCGCAACGCCCGACGACCTGAAGCTGATTTCCGGCGTAGGCCCCAAGATTGAGGGTACGCTGAACGAGCTCGGCATCTTCACCTATGCGCAGATCGCCGGCTGGAAGCAGGCCGAATGCGACTGGGTCGATGGATATCTGAATTTCAAGGGCCGTATCGGCCGTGATGACTGGGTCAAGCAGGCCGAGGCGCTCGCCAAGGGTGGCGAAGCCGAGTATATCAGGGTCTTCGGCAAGAAGCCGCGGTAAGAGGTGAAGCATGTTAAAAGATCAGGATCGCATCTTTACCAATCTCTACGGCCTCAAGGACAAGTCCCTGAAGGGCGTGAGAGCGCGCGGCCATTGGGACGGCACCAAACAGATCATCGAAAAGGGCCGTGACTGGATCATCAACGAGATGAAAGCTTCCGGCCTTCGCGGTCGCGGCGGCGCTGGCTTCCCGACGGGTCTCAAATGGTCCTTCATGCCGAAGGAAAATGACGGCCGCCCCCATTACCTCGTCGTCAACGCCGACGAATCCGAGCCCGGCACCTGCAAGGACCGCGAAATCCTGCGCAACGATCCGCATACGCTGATTGAAGGCTGCGTGATCGCCGGTTTCGCCATGGGCGCGCATACCGCTTATATCTACGTTCGCGGCGAATACATGCGTGAGCGTGAGGCGCTGCAGGCAGCCATCGATGAGTGCTACGATGCCGGCCTGCTCGGCAAGAACAACAAGAACGGCTGGGATTTCGACATCTACGTCCACCACGGCGCGGGTGCCTATATCTGCGGCGAAGAGACGGCTCTGCTCGAAAGCCTTGAAGGCAAGAAGGGCCAGCCGCGCCTGAAGCCGCCGTTCCCGGCCAATATGGGCCTCTATGGCTGCCCGACGACCGTCAACAACGTCGAATCCATCGCCGTTGCGCCGACCATCCTGCGCCGTGGCGCGGCATGGTTCTCGTCCATCGGCCGTCCGAACAATGTCGGCACCAAGCTGTTCATGGTCTCCGGCCATGTCGAGCGTCCGTGCACCTTCGAAGATGCGCTGGGCCTGTCCTTCCGCGAGCTGATCGAACACCATTGCGGCGGCATTCGCGGCGGCTGGGACAATCTGCTCGGCGTCATCCCCGGCGGCGCATCCTGCCCCATCGTTCGCGGTGAGGACATGAAGGACGCCATCATGGATTTCGACGGCATGCGCGAAGTGAAATCCTCCTTCGGCACCGGCGGCATGATCGTCATGGACAAGTCCACCGACGTCATCAAGGCGATTGCCCGCATCGCGGCCTTCTTCAAGCATGAAAGCTGCGGTCAGTGCACGCCGTGCCGTGAAGGCACGGGCTGGATGTGGCGCGTGCTGGAACGCATGGTCAAGGGCAATGCCCAGAAGCGCGAAATCGACATGCTGTTTGAAGTGACGAAGCAGATCGAAGGCCACACCATCTGTGCGCTCGGCGACGCCGCCGCATGGCCGGTACAGGCGCTGATCCGCAATTTCCGTCCGGAAATCGAAAAGCGCATCGACCAATATACCTACAGGGCCATGGATGATGGCGCTGTTCTGGAAGCCGCTGAATAAGCATTAAGGCTTCAGGCGGAGCCGGAGTTTTCCGGCCTCGCGACACCATGAAGCGTCTGGCAGACGATACGAGTGCCGGGCGTGATTAAGGATTTGTTGCGGACCGTGTGAGACATGGGACGAACAGGCAACAGGACGTAAGTAGAACCATGGCAAAGCTCAAGGTTGACGGTAAAGAGATCGAGGTTCCGGATCATTTCACGCTGTTGCAGGCGTGCGAGGAGGCTGGCGCCGAAGTTCCGCGCTTTTGTTTTCATGAGCGCTTGTCGGTCGCGGGTAACTGCCGCATGTGTCTCATCGAGGTGAAGGGCGGACCGCCCAAGCCCGCCGCTTCCTGCGCCATGGGCGTTCGCGACGTTCGCGGCGGCCCGAACGGCGAATTGCCGGAAATCTTCACCAACACGCCAATGGTCAAGAAGGCCCGCGAAGGCGTGATGGAATTCCTGCTCATCAACCACCCGCTGGATTGCCCGATCTGCGACCAGGGCGGCGAATGTGACCTGCAGGACCAGGCCATGGCCTTCGGTATCGCCGGTTCGCGTTATGCGGAAAACAAGCGTGCGGTTGAAGACAAGTACATCGGACCGCTCGTCAAGACGGTCATGAACCGCTGCATCCACTGCACGCGCTGCGTCCGTTTCACCACGGAAGTGGCCGGCATTGCCGAACTCGGTCTCATCGGCCGCGGCGAAGATGCGGAAATCACCACCTATCTCGAGCAGGCCATGACCTCGGAGCTGCAGGGCAACGTCGTTGACCTCTGCCCGGTCGGCGCGCTCACCTCCAAGCCTTTCGCCTTCACCGCCCGCCCGTGGGAACTGAACAAGACCGAAACCATCGACGTGATGGACGCGCTCGGTTCGGCCATCCGCGTCGATACTCGCGGCCGCGAAGTCATGCGCGTCATGCCGCGCGTCAACGAGGCGATCAACGAAGAGTGGATTTCCGACAAGAGCCGCTTTATCTGGGACGGCCTGAAGACTCAGCGCCTCGACCGGCCTTACGTCCGCAAGGATGGTCGCCTTCAGCCCGCCACCTGGGGTGAAGCCTTCGGTGCCATCAAGCAGGCGGTTGCCGCAACAACCGGCAACAAGATCGGCGCGGTTGCCGGCGATCTGGCCTCCGTCGAAGAAATGTTCGCGCTGAAGTCGCTTCTCTCTTCGCTCGGTTCGGCCAATGTCGATTGCCGTCAGGATGGTGCAGCGCTTGATCCTTCGCTCGGTCGCGCCAGCTACATCTTCAATTCCACCATTGAAGGCATCGAGCAGGCCGACGCCCTGCTGATCGTCGGTTCCAACCCGCGCTACGAAGCGGCCGTGCTCAATGCCCGCATCCGCAAGCGCTGGCGTCGCGGCGGTTTCCCGATCGGCGTAATCGGCGAAGCTGGCGAACTGCGCTACAATTACGAATATCTCGGTTCCGGCGCTGAAACGCTGTCCGATCTGGCCAATGGCTCGCACAGCTTCATCGACAAGCTGAAATCTGCCAAGAACCCGCTGATCATCATCGGCCAAGGCGCTCTGGCGCGCGCCGATGGTGCAGCCGTGCTGGCTGCCGCCGCCAAGCTCGCTACCTCGGTAGGTGCTGTCACCGAAGAGTGGAACGGATTCTCTGTCCTGCACACCGCCGCTTCCCGCGTCGGCGGTCTCGACATCGGCTTCGTGCCGGGCGAGGGCGGTGTTGCCGCCGCTGACATGGTCGCCTCCATGGACGTTCTCTTCCTGCTCGGCGCCGATGAACTCGACCTGTCGAACAAGGGCGCCAAGTTCACCGTCTATATCGGCAGCCATGGCGACCAGGGCGCGATGAATGCCGACGTCATCCTTCCGGGTGCGGCCTATACCGAAAAATCCGGTATCTGGGTCAACACCGAAGGCCGCGTGCAGGTGGGCAACCGCGCCGGTTTCGCACCGGGCGAAGCCCGCGAAGACTGGGCGATCCTGCGTGCGTTGTCCGATGTTCTCGGCAAGAAGCTGCCGTTCGATTCGCTGTCGGCGCTCCGCGGCCAGCTCTATGTAGCGCATCCGCATCTGGCGGAAACGGACGAGATCGTCGCCGGCAACGGCAAAGATATCGAAGCGCTGGCTGGCAAAAGCGGCTCGCTCAACAAGTCGGCGTTTGCCTCGCCGGTTAAAGACTTTTATTTGACGAACCCGATTGCGCGCGCATCCGCCGTCATGGCCGAGTGCTCCGCATTGGCCCGCAACAATTTCCAGGCTGCGGCAGAGTAAGGGTAGGGGATTTATGGAACAGTTTTTCTGGAGCTACGTCTGGCCCGCGCTGATCATGGTCGGCCAGTCCCTGCTGCTTCTCGTTTGCCTTCTGGTGTCCATCGCGTTCCTGCTGCTTGCCGACCGCAAGGTCTGGGCGGCGGTACAGCTGCGCCGTGGTCCGAACGTCGTTGGTCCCTTCGGTCTCTTCCAGTCCTTCGCCGACCTTCTGAAGTTCATTCTGAAGGAGCCTGTCATTCCGGCCGGCGCCAACAAGGCCGTTTTCCTTCTGGCGCCGCTGGTAGCGGTGACGCTGGCGCTCGCCACCTATGCCGTGATTCCCTTCAATGAAGGCTGGGTTGTCGCCAATATCAATGTCGGCATTCTCTATATCTTCGCGATTTCTTCGCTTGAAGTATACGGCATCATCATGGGCGGCTGGGCTTCGAACTCGAAGTACCCGTTCCTCGGCGCGCTGCGTTCTGCCGCGCAGATGGTGTCCTACGAAGTGTCGATCGGCCTCGTCATCGTCACCGTTCTGCTCTGCGTCGGTTCGCTCAACCTGACGGACATCGTTCTGGCCCAGAAGACCGGCCTCGGCACCATGCTCGGCCTGCCGGCCTCGTTCCTCGACTGGCACTGGCTGTCGCTCTTCCCGATGTTCATCGTGTTCTTCATTTCGGGCCTTGCCGAAACCAACCGTCCGCCCTTCGACCTTCCGGAAGCGGAATCGGAACTGGTCGCCGGTCACATGGTCGAATACGGCTCCACGCCTTACATGATGTTCATGCTCGGCGAATATGCTGCGATCGTCCTGATCTGCTGCCTGACGACGATCCTGTTCATGGGCGGCTGGCTGCCGATCGTGGATGTGTGGTTCCTGAACTGGGTTCCGGGCATTGTCTGGTTCGCATTGAAGGGCTGCATGGTCTTCTTCATGATCGCGCTGACCAAGGCTTTCGTTCCGCGTTACCGTTATGACCAGCTCATGCGTCTCGGCTGGAAGGTGTTCCTGCCGCTGTCGCTCGCCATGGTCGTTATTGTTGCATTCGTATTGAAGCTGACGGGGTGGGCCGGTTGATGTCCGTACTCCTCGCTCAGAAATCTGGAGACTGAGATGGCAAGCCTCTCCCAAGCCGTCAATTCGCTGTTCCTGAAGGAGTTCGTCGGCGCGATCCTGCTCACGATGCGCCACTTCTTCAAACAGAAGGCAACGGTGAACTATCCTTTCGAAAAGGGCCCGGTCTCTCCGCGCTTCCGTGGTGAACATGCGCTGCGCCGTTATCCGAACGGTGAAGAGCGCTGCATCGCCTGCAAGCTGTGTGAAGCGATCTGTCCCGCTCAGGCGATCACCATCGAAGCCGGCCCGCGCCGCAATGACGGCACCCGCCGCACGGTGCGTTACGATATCGACATGGTGAAGTGCATCTATTGCGGTTTCTGCCAGGAAGCCTGCCCGGTGGATGCCATCGTCGAAGGCCCGAACTTCGAATTCGCGACGGAAACCCGCGAGGAGCTTTATTTCGACAAGCAGAAGCTTCTCGACAATGGCGACCGCTGGGAGCGTGAAATCGCACGCAACCTCGCACTGGATGCGCCTTACCGTTAAGGCGCAACCGTCTTTCCGGGGGAAACCCCGGAGAGCGATGAAAAGTAAAATGCCTGCGCGGTTTTCGCCGGCGGGGACGAAACGGGTGAGGGGCCTTCGAGCCATCTTTGCCCGATGAGGACAAGAAGGCACCAACATGGGTCTGCACGCTGTATTCTTTTATATATTCGCTTTCGTCGCCGTGGCGTCTGCGTTCATGGTCATCGCATCGAAGAACCCAGTTCATTCGGTGCTCTTCCTGATTTTGACCTTCTTCAACGCAGCCGCGCTGTTCCTGCTGACGGGCGCCGAATTCCTCGGCATGATCCTGCTGGTGGTTTATGTCGGCGCCGTGGCGGTGCTCTTCCTCTTCGTCGTCATGATGCTGGATGTGGATTTCGCAGAGCTTCGTTCGGGCGTGCTGCAATATGCCCCGGTCGGTGCGCTGATCGGCGTCATCCTCGCGGCGGAACTGATCGTCGTGGTCGGCGGCAGCATGCTGAACCCGATTGCGGCCAAGTCCATCACCATGCCGATCCCGCCGGTCACCGAACGCACCAATACGGCCGCACTCGGCGACGTGCTCTATACCAATTACGTCTACTTCTTCCAGCTCGCCGGCCTCGTGCTGCTGGTGGCCATGATCGGCGCCATCGTGCTGACGCTGCGTCATCGCACCGACATCAAGCGGCAGGATATCTCCACGCAGGTCGGCCGCGACCCGAAGACCGCCGTTACCACGGTCAAGGTCAAGCCGGGCCAGGGCATCTGAGGCGCGAACGGATCCAAGGAAACAGAATATGGAAATCGGTCTTTCCCACTACCTGACGGTCAGCGCGATCCTCTTCACGATCGGCGTCTTCGGCATCTTCCTTAACCGGAAGAACGTCATCGTCATCCTCATGTCGATCGAACTCATCCTCCTGGCGGTCAACATCAACATGGTGGCCTTCTCGGCCTTCCTGAACGATATCGTCGGCCAGGTCTTCGCTTTGTTCATTCTGACCGTCGCAGCCGCTGAAGCGGCCATCGGTCTTGCAATACTCGTTGTCTTCTACCGCAACCGCGGATCGATCGCCGTCGAAGACGTCAATATGATGAAGGGCTGATAAGGCTATGATCTACAAGGCTATCGTCTTTCTTCCACTGATCGGCTTCCTGATCGCCGGCCTGTTCGGCCGCTCCATCGGCGCCAAGGCTTCGGAATATGTCACCACCGGTCTGATGATCGTGGTCGCCATCCTGTCGTGGATCGTGTTCTTCACCGTCGCGCTCGCCCATGGCGAGCCGGGCGAGGTGATCAAGGTCACCGTGCTGCGCTGGATCCAGTCCGGCGGCATCGATGTCGAATGGGCGTTCCGCATCGACACGCTGACGGCCGTCATGTTCGTCGTCGTCAACACCGTCTCGACGCTGGTGCATCTCTATTCGATCGGATACATGCACCACGATCCGCATCGTCCGCGCTTCTTCGCCTATCTGTCGCTCTTCACCTTCGCCATGTTGATGCTGGTGACCTCCGACAACCTGCTGCAGATGTTCTTCGGCTGGGAAGGCGTGGGTCTGGCGTCCTATCTGCTGATCGGCTTCTGGTTCAAGAAGCCGTCCGCTTCTGCCGCTGCGATGAAGGCCTTCATCGTCAACCGCGTCGGTGACTTCGGCTTCATTCTCGGCATCGGCGGCGTGTTCGTGCTGTTCGGTTCGATCAATTTCGAAACGATCTTCGCTGCCGCTGCGACCTATCTGCCGGCTGAAGGCGCTGCCTCCTCGGAAACCGTCATCAACCTGTTCGGCATGCATCTGGACAAGGCCCATGCGATGACGGGCGTGTGCCTGCTGCTCTTCATGGGCGCGATGGGTAAGTCGGCGCAGTTCCTGCTGCACACCTGGCTGCCGGACGCGATGGAAGGCCCGACCCCGGTGTCTGCCCTCATTCACGCCGCAACCATGGTCACCGCCGGCGTCTTCCTCGTCGCCCGCATGTCGCCGCTGTTCGAACTTTCGCACGATGCGCTGACCGTCGTGACGCTGATCGGCGCCATCACCGCCTTCTTTGCGGCAACCGTTGGCCTCGTGCAGAACGACATCAAGCGCGTTATCGCCTATTCGACCTGCTCGCAGCTCGGTTACATGTTCGTGGCGCTCGGCGTCGGCGCTTATGGCGCTGCCGTGTTCCACCTCTTCACGCACGCCTTCTTCAAGGCCCTGTTGTTCCTGTGCGCCGGCTCGGTCATCCATGCCGTCGATGGCGAGCAGGACATGCGGTACATGGGCGGTCTGCGCAAGCATATCCCCATCACCTTCTGGACCATGACTGTCGGCACGCTGGCGCTGACCGGCGTTGGTATCCCGGGCACGATGATCGGTTTTGCCGGCTTCTTCTCCAAGGACGTCATCATCGAATCCGCTTATGCGTCGCATTCGGTTCTGTCGGGCTTCGCCTTCACGCTGCTGGTCATTGCCGCGCTGTTCACCAGCTTCTATTCTTGGCGTCTGGCCTTCATGACCTTCTTCGGCAAGCCGCGCGCTTCGGCCGACGTCATGCACCACGTGCATGAATCGCCGATGGTCATGCTCATCCCGCTCTTCATCCTCACCGTTGGCGCGATCTTCGCCGGTGTTGCCTTCGAAGGTTATTTCTTCGGTCATGAATATGCCGAATTCTGGAAGGGCGCCCTGTTTACGCTTCCGGAAAACGAGATCCTCGAAGAGTTCCACCACGTTCCGCTGTGGGTGAAGTGGAGCCCGTTCTTCGCCATGGCGCTTGGTTTCGTGACCGCCTGGTACATGTACATCAAGTCGCCGGAGACGCCGAAGCGTCTGGCCGAGACCCATCGTGGCCTCTACCAGTTCCTTCTCAACAAGTGGTATTTCGACGAACTCTACGACTTCCTCTTCGTTCGTTCCGCAAAGGCGCTCGGCCGCTTCCTGTGGAAGAAGGGTGACGTCGCCGTCATCGACCACTATGGACCGAACGGCATTGCAGCGCGTGTGGTTGACGTGACCAACCGCATGGTCCGCCTGCAATCCGGTTATCTTTATCATTATGCCTTTGCGATGCTGATCGGCATCGCGGCGCTTGTCACCTGGATGATGCTCGGGAGTGCCCTCTGATGACCGATTGGCCCATTCTTTCAACGGTCACCTTTCTGCCGCTCGTCGGCGTGGTGCTCCTGCTTCTGACGAATGAGAACGGCCCCTATGGTCGCCGCAACATTCTCAATGTCTCGCTGCTGACAACAGTCTTCACCTTCATCGTGTCGCTGTTCATCTGGATCGGTTTCGACAATTCGAACCCCGGTTTCCAGATGGTCGAGAAGCATCAATGGTTCGGCAACATCGCCGCCTACCATCTGGGTGTCGACGGCATCTCCATGCTCTTCGTCATCCTCACCACTTTCCTCATGCCTTTCTGCGTGCTGGCAAGCTGGGATTCGATCGAGAAGCGCATCAAGGAATACATGATCGCCTTCCTGCTCTTGGAAGTCGTCATGATCGGCGTTTTCGTGGCGCTGGATACGGTTCTCTTCTACGTCTTCTTCGAAGCGACGCTGATCCCGATGTTCATCATCATCGGTGTGTGGGGCGGCAAGGATCGCGTTTACGCCTCCTACAAGTTCTTCCTCTACACGCTGCTCGGTTCGGTTCTGACCATGCTCGCCATCATGGCCATGTACTGGCAGGCCGGCACCACCGACATGACAGAACTCTTGAAATACGGCTTCCCGGCCGGCATGCAGACCTGGCTGTGGCTCGCCTGTTTCGCCGCCTTCTCGGTCAAGATGCCGATGTGGCCGGTGCACACCTGGCTGCCGGACGCCCACGTTCAGGCCCCGACCGCAGGTTCGGTCATCCTTGCCGGCGTCATGCTGAAGCTCGGCGGTTACGGTTTCATCCGCTTCTCGCTATCGATGTTCCCGCTGGCTTCGGATTATTTCGCTCCCTTCGTCTTCACGCTGTCTGTTCTCGCCATCATCTACACCTCGCTGGTGGCGATGATGCAGGACGACATCAAGAAGCTGATTGCCTATTCCTCCGTCGCCCACATGGGTTACGTGACCATGGGTATCTTCGCCGCCAACGTTCAGGGCGTGCAGGGCGCAATCTTCCAGATGCTGTCGCACGGCATCGTGTCGGGCGCGCTCTTCCTCTGCGTCGGCGTTGTCTACGACCGTCTCCACACCCGCGAAATCGCGGCCTATGGCGGCCTCGTCAACAACATGCCGAAATATGCCGTCGCCTTCATGATCTTCACCATGGCCAATGTCGGTCTGCCCGGCACCTCCGGCTTCGTCGGTGAGTTCCTGACGCTGATCGGCGTCTTCCGCGCCAACACGCTGGTCGCACTGTTTGCGGCAACCGGCGTCATCCTCTCGGCCGCCTATGCGCTGTGGCTCTATCGCCGCGTGATCTTCGGTGCGCTCGAGAAGGAAAGCCTGAAGTCGATGCTCGATCTGTCGACCCGCGAAAAGGTCATCCTTTATCCGCTGGTTGTGCTGACGATCTTCTTCGGCGTCTATCCGGCACCGGTGTTCGATGCGACAGCCGCATCGGTCGATCTTCTGGTAAACAACTATTCGGCTGCACTGCAGGCGGCGCAAAATGTTGCGCTCTCTATGAATTGACGACAGGACCCGTTGGACATGACCGCTGAAATCCTTTTTGCCAGTCTGCACATTGCGACGCCCGAGCTGATCCTTGCGGTCGGCGCGCTGGCGCTGCTCATGATTGGCGTCTTCTCGGGCGACAAGTCGACAACGACGGTCACCGGCCTTGCCGTTGCCCTCCTGCTCGTCGTCGGTCTCTGGATCATCTTTGCCCCCGCTTCGGGCGTGGCCTTCGGCGGTGTCTACATCGCCGATGCCTTCGGCAACTTCATGAAGGTACTGGCGCTGATCGGCTCCATCACCGCCATGATCCTGGCCGTCGGTCAGGGCCGTTTCGAACCCATCGGCCGTTTCGAATATCCGGTGCTGCTGGTTCTTGCGACGCTGGGCATCCTGCTGATGATCTCGGCCAACAACCTGATCTCGCTCTACATGGCGCTGGAACTGCAGTCGCTGGCGCTCTACGTTGTCTGCGCCATCAACCGTGAAAGCCTGCGCTCCACGGAAGCGGGCCTGAAGTATTTCGTGCTCGGCGCGCTGTCTTCCGGCATGCTGCTTTACGGCATGTCGCTGGTCTACGGCTTCACCGGCAATACCGGCTTTACCGAAATCGCCCAGGTTCTGGCCTCGGAAACCCGTTCGCTCGGTCTCGTTTTCGGCCTGGTCTTCGTTCTCGCCGGTCTCGCCTTCAAGATTTCGGCCGTGCCGTTCCATATGTGGACGCCGGACGTTTATGAAGGTGCGCCGACCCCGGTAACGGCGTTCCTGTCGGCTGCGCCGAAGATCGGCGCTATGGCGATCCTCGTTCGCATCGTCATCGAGGCGTTCCAGCCGGTCTTCGCCGAC
Organism: Agrobacterium sp. CFBP 3001; assembly: GCF_027871605.1. NCBI lineage: Bacteria > Pseudomonadati > Pseudomonadota > Alphaproteobacteria > Hyphomicrobiales > Rhizobiaceae > Agrobacterium > Agrobacterium sp. CFBP 3001. The sequence continues at coordinate 43,313 of NZ_JAQAHD010000005.1, read as the reverse complement.
TGGCAGCAGATCGTCGTGTTCATCTCCATCGCCTCCATGCTGCTCGGCTCCTTTGCCGCAATCGGCCAGAAGAACATCAAGCGCCTGATGGCTTATTCCTCCATCGGTCACATGGGTTATGCGCTGGTCGGTCTCGCTGCGGGCACCGAAGCCGGTGTGGCTGGCGTCATCCTCTACATGACCGTTTATATGGTCATGACGCTCGGCACCTTCGCCTGCATTCTCTCCATGCGCCGCAAGGAAATCGGCAATGTCGAGACTGTCGAGGATCTGGCCGGTCTTTCGTCCTCCAACCCCTTCATGGCGGTTGTGCTGACGATCCTGATGTTCTCGCTTGCCGGCATTCCGCCGCTCGCCGGCTTCTTCGGCAAGTATTATGTCTTCCTCGCTGCCATCGAGGCGAAGCTCTATCCGCTCGCCATCATCGGTGTCATCGGCTCGGTTGTCGGCGCTTATTATTACATCCGCGTCGTCAAGGTCATGTGGTTCGATGAAGCCAAGGACAAGTTCGAGCGTCCGTCGGGCGAACTCAAAGTGGTTTATGCGCTTTCGGCCTTCTTCACCGTGGCCTTCATCGTCTTCGGCGGTGCACTCGGCAACGCGGTCACTGCTGCGGCGAAGACCTTCTTTTGAGCAGCACACACAAGCATACGGGCCGGATGTCCATCGATGACTTCCGGCACGAGGCGATGGCGGAAACGCCATCGACCAATCTGGAATGTTTCGCCCAGGCAAGGGCGGGCGATGGCGGCAATCTGTGGATCACCGCCATCCGCCAGACCGGCGGACGCGGCCGTCGCGGCCGGCCATGGGTCTCCGAACCCGGCAATCTCTACGCCTCGCTTCTTCTGATCGATCCCGCTCCGATGGACCGTATAGGGTCCCTGCCGCTTGCCTTCGCGCTGGCTGTTTATCGCGCCATCCGCGCGGTGCTGCCGACGGGTGGTGAGCCGCTCGAAATCAAATGGCCGAACGACGTGCTGATCGGACGCCGCAAGACCTGCGGCATTCTGATGGAGGCGGAGCTGCTGCCGGATGGCCGGCGCGCCATCGTCATCGGCATCGGCATCAATATCGCCCATAAGCCGGAAAATCCGCTTTACCCCGTGACCATGCTCTCCGAACATGGTGCGTCCTGCTCGCCCGACGAATTGTTCGCCCATCTTTTCCGTGAGACGGCGGAGGTGCTGGGGGCCTGGGACGAGGGCAGGGGCGTTGCCGGCATCATGGCTGGCTGGCGTGCCGCCGCCTGCGGCATCGGCGAACATATCACCGTCAACTTCCCGGACCGTTCGATTGGCGGGCGTTTCGTCGGGATTGATGATAATGGTTATCTGCTGCTGGATGAGGATGAGGGCGCAAGGCGCTCGATTGCCGCCGGCGACGTGTTTTTCGGATGAGGTGAACGGCGCGACCCGAAGGCCCGCGCCGAACCGCTTTCGACGGGTTGGAGCTTTCCTGCGGCTCATGAAAAGCAGGGTGAAAAACCGGTTCCGCATCGGCCCGGTCGATCAGATGGTTCAACAGGTCCGATGCTTAAGAGCGGCGGGCGCGGCCAATTGCCGTCGCCTGCATGCTTTCGTGAATGGATAAGAAAAACAATGGCTAAACAGGACGAACTGGTCTTTGTGCCGCTTGGCGGCGTGGGTGAAATCGGCATGAATCTGGCGCTTTATGGCTACGGGCCGGAGAGCAAGCGCCAATGGATCATGGTGGATTGCGGCGTGACCTTCGCCGGCCCGGACCTGCCGGGCGTCGATCTGGTACTGCCGGACATCAGCTATATCGCCGAGCAGAAAAAGAACCTCAAGGGCATCATCATCACCCACGCCCATGAAGACCATTATGGCGCGCTTAACGATCTCTGGCCCGGCCTCAACGTGCCGGTCTATGCTTCGCCTTTCACCGCCGGCATGCTGGAAGCCAAGCGCGCCTATGAGGGCACGCGTGCCGAAATTCCGGTGACGATCTTCAAGGCGGGCGACCGCATCAATGTCGGCCCGTTCGAAATCGAGGCGGTCGGCGTCAACCACTCCATTCCGGAGCCGATGTCGCTGGTCATCCGCACACCGCTCGGCAATGTCATCCACACCGGTGACTGGAAAATCGACGAGGCCCCGTCGCTCGGTCCGTTGACGGATGAGGCCCGCTTCCGCGCCATCGGCGAAGAGGGCGTACTGGCGCTGATGTGTGACAGCACCAATTCGGTGCGCGATGGCGTATCGCCCTCCGAACACGAGGTTTCCGAAGGCCTGCGGCAGATCATCGAAAACGCCGAGGGCCGTGTGGCCGTCACCACCTTCTCCTCCAATGTCGGTCGCATCCGCTCGATTGCGCAGGCCGCGGAAGCAGCCGGCCGCGAGGTGCTGCTGCTTGGCTCGTCGCTGAAGCGCGTCGTCAACGTCTCGCAGGATCTCGGCATCATGGAAGGCATCAAGCCATTCCTCGCCGAAGACGAATATGGCTATATTCCGCGCGACCGGGTGGTGCTGATCCTGACCGGTTCGCAGGGCGAGCCGCGCGCCGCACTCGCCAAGCTTTCGCGTGACGAGATGCGCAATGTGGCGCTGGCTTCCGGCGATACGGTGGTGTTTTCCTCGCGCGCCATCCCCGGCAACGAGAAGGCGATCATCGACATCAAGAACGGCCTCATCGAGCAGGGCGTCCATATCGTCACCGACAATGAGGCGCTGGTGCATGTCTCAGGCCATCCGCGCCGCAACGAACTTCTGAAGATGTACGAATGGACGAAGCCGCAGATCGTCGTGCCCGTCCATGGCGAGGCGGCGCATCTGGTGGCGCAGAAGGAACTGGCCGAACAGGCCGGCATTTCGCAGGTGCCGAAGGTGCGCAACGGCAATGTTCTGCGCCTTGCGCCGGGTCCTGCGGAAGTCATCGACGATGTGCCGCATGGCCGCGTCTTCAAGGATGGCAATCTCGTCGGCGACATGGACGAGATGGGTATCAGCAATCGCCGCAAGCTGTCCTTCGCCGGCCATGTGGCCGTCAATGTCGTGCTGGATAGCCGCTATGATTTCCTCGGCGATCCCGATGTCGTGCCCTTCGGCCTGCCGGAATTCGACGACGAGGATGAGGCGATGGAGGACACGCTTTATGACGCCGTGCTCGGCGCCGTCGAAAGCATTCCGCGCGCCCGCCGCAAGGATCTGGAACTGCTGCGTGAAGCAGTGCGCCGCGCCGTGCGCGCAGCCGCCAACCAGAGCTGGGGCAAGAAGCCGATCGTGACGGTATTTGTAACCAAGGTCTGAGCCGGGAGCTTTCCGGCAATCGGCCGGGCCGTCTGTCTCTTTCCCGATGATTCCAGGGCCGTGCCGCAAAGCGCGGCCCTTCTGTTTTCTTTTAGGGTTTCTTGCGGAGAAGTGATTCCGATCTGCGGATGAATGCGTTACAAGAAGCCCATTGTGCAGGAGGATCACATGCCGCTTCTTTCGGCCTTCGCCGTTTATTTCATCGTCTGGTGGACGGTGCTTTTCATCGTGCTGCCGATTGGCCTGCGCACTCAGGATGAGGAGGGCGATGTGGCGCTGGGCACGGTCGCCAGTGCGCCATCAAGGTTCAGGGGCGGGCGGATCGTTTTGTGGACGACCGTAATCTCGGCCCTGATCTGTGGGCTGTGGTACGGCGGAACCTGGTGGTTCGGCGTCAGCCTCGATGACCTGCCGAGAATTATTCCCGTTTTCGATTGAAAAGCTGCGCAGGTGATCGCCGTTAACGCGCATCTGCGCACTCAGATTGGCGGTGAGCCCATGGTCGCGGCAGTTTCCGACGGATATGACCGGGATTCTGTCATATGGATGTCATATCTCTCGTGCAAACAGCAGGAACGTGCTCAGTGCCTGATTCACCGCCATAATTTTACCGGAATATAGCGGCGGGGCGGGGTTATTTGTGTAGAAGCAAAAAAAAAACAAGGCCTTTCAGCCTTGTTTTCCAGGTTTCGCGTGATCTGTAACCGTTGCCGGGGCTGCGAACGAGCGCGCCTAAGATCTGATCCTCCCAAGACTGACCGCGAAAATGACAAGAATTTAAACTTCCTGCCTCTTTTGTAAGCTAAAGCTAGCTCAAACCCCCATGCTTGTCATCTCATTTTTTGCATATTTGTTACAGTCGGCAAAAAATTCTCCGTGGTGCAATTTGTCGCACCGGATCAAGAATAATATTCCGACCAAAGCGTTTTGACGCGAATTAGCTATCGCGAAAATACCCCAAAATCGCCTTTAACGCTCTTTTCATGGCGGGTTTTCATCTCGGCCGGAAACGGCTATATCCGGCGCCAATATCCCTCTATTCGGGGCGATTCCCGCGCCTTTGCGCGCTGTCGTCCGCATCAATGGAAGCCGTCATGCGTCTCAGCCGTTATTTCATGCCCATCCTGAAGGAAAACCCCAAGGAAGCGGAGATCGTCTCCCACCGCCTCATGCTGCGCGCCGGCATGATCCGGCAGCAATCGGCTGGCATCTATTCTTGGCTGCCGCTCGGCAAGCGCGTGTTGGACAAGGTCAACAGGATCATCCGCCAGGAGCAGGACCGCTCCGGCGCCATCGAGCTTCTGATGCCGACGCTGCAATCGGCCGAGCTCTGGCAGGAAAGCGGCCGTTACGATGACTACGGCAAGGAAATGCTGCGCATCAAGGACCGTCAGGACCGCCAGATGCTCTACGGCCCCACCAATGAGGAGATGATCACTGACATCTTCCGTTCTTATGTGAAGTCCTACAAGAACCTGCCGCTGAACCTCTACCATATACAGCTTAAGTTCCGCGACGAGGTGCGTCCGCGTTTCGGCACCATGCGTTCGCGTGAGTTCCTGATGAAGGACGCCTATTCCTTCGATCTGACCAAGGAAGACGCGATCCATTCCTATAACAAGATGTTCGTGGCTTACCTGCGCACCTTCGAGCGCCTTGGCCTGCGCGCCATTCCGATGCGTGCCGATACCGGCCCGATTGGTGGCAATCACAGCCATGAATTCATCATTCTGGCCGATACCGGCGAATCCGAAGTCTTCTGCCACAAGAGCTTCCTCGACCGCGCCATTCCCGCCGAAAACACCGACTTCGACGATGTCGCGGCGTTGCAAGGCGTATTCGATGAGTGGACGGCCGATTATGCCGCCACGTCCGAAATGCATGACGAAGCCGCTTACAATGCCATTCCCGATGGCGAGCGCCTTTCCGCGCGCGGCATTGAAGTCGGCCACATCTTCTATTTCGGCACCAAATATTCCGAGCCGATGGGTGCGAAAGTGCAGGGTAAGGATGGCAAGGAACACCCTGTCCACATGGGTTCCTATGGTATCGGGCCGACACGCCTTGTTCCCGCCATCATTGAAGCATCGCATGACGAGAACGGAATCATCTGGCCGGCCTCGGTCGCTCCCTTCGATGTCGTGATCATCAACATGAAGGCTGGCGATGCTGCCTGTGATGCGGCTTGCGAAAAGCTGTATTACTCGCTCTCCAACGCCGGCAAGGATGTTCTTTACGACGACACGGACGACCGTGCAGGCCAGAAATTCGCCACGGCCGATCTGATTGGCGTGCCGCTGCAGATCATTGTCGGCCCGCGTTCGGTCGCGAATGGCGAAGTCGAAGTGAAGGATCGCAAGACCGGTGAGCGGGAGACCGCGACGATCGAGGCGGCGATGAACAGAGTACTCGGCTGAGCGCGAGCTGAAGACGGAGCGGCTTCACCCGAAGTCCGCTCCGGTTTCGTAACGCAGATGCCGCAGAAATATGGGCCGGTTTTCGGAAAAGACCGGCCTTGTAGTTTGAGATCAGGGAGACGACATGGCACAAGCCGAGGCTGACAAGGGTGCGGCTGTTTCCGCCGGGGCAAAAACCGCCCGGCCGTTTTCCGCTTTTGAACGTATGGTGGCCTGGCGTTATCTGCGGTCGCGGCGCAAGGAAGCGTTCATTTCCGTCATTGCCGGGTTTTCCTTTGTCGGCATCATGCTGGGCGTGGCGACGCTCATCATCGTCATGGCGGTGATGAACGGGTTCCGCACCGAGCTCATTTCGCGCATTCTCGGCATCAACGGCCATATGATCGTGCAGCCTATCGACCAGCCATTCAATAATTATGATGAGCTGGCGAAGAAGTTTGCCGCCGTTCCCGGCGTCACCATGGCCCTGCCGCTGGTGGAGGGCCAGACGCTCGCCTCCGGCCGCGGCGGCGCGGGCTCCGGCGCTCTGGTGCGCGGCGTTCGCCAGGAAGATATCGACAAGGTCAAGGAAGTCGCCACCAACATCAAGACCGGCGATCTGGTCGGCTTCATGGCCGGAGATGGTGTTCTCGTCGGCTCAAGGCTTGCCGCCCAGCTGGGCGTAACGGCCGGCGACGATATTACCCTCATTTCCCCGGAAGGCGACGTGACGCCGATGGGCGTCAATCCGCGCGTCAAATCCTACAAGATATCCGGCGTCTTCGAGATCGGCATGTCGGAATATGACGCCTCGATGATCTATATGCCCCTGTCCGAAGCCCAGCTTTATTTCAATGCCGAAGGCCTCGTGCAATCCATCGAACTTTATGTCAGCCGCCCCGACGATGTCGACGGAATCCGCCCGCTGGTGGAACAGGCCGCCGAACGCCAGATTTATATCACCGACTGGAGACAGCGGAACCAGACCTTCTTCTCCGCCCTGCAGGTGGAAAGAAATGTAATGTTCATGATCCTCACTCTCATCGTTCTGGTGGCGGCGCTGAACATCATTTCCGGCCTCATCATGCTGGTGAAGGACAAGGGCAGCGACATCGCCATTCTGCGCACCATGGGCGCAAGCTCCGGCTCCGTGATGCGCATCTTCTTCATGACCGGGGCGGCCATTGGCATGGTCGGCACCTTTGCGGGCGTGGCGCTCGGCGTCATCGTCTGCCTCAATGTGGAATCCATCAGGCAGTTCTTCTCGTGGATATCCGGCACGGTGCTGTTTGACCCGCAGCTTTATTTCCTGAGCCAGCTTCCGGCCGAAATGGATATCAGCGAGACCATTTCCGTTGTCATCATGGCGCTGACGCTCTCTTTCCTGGCAACGATCTTTCCAGCATGGCGGGCTTCCAAGCTCGATCCGGTGCAGGCCCTGCGTTACGAATAAGGACCGCTTCGCAATATGGCAAAAAAAACAGTGCTGCGGCTTACTGGCGTCGAGAGAACCTATGGTCAGGGCGAGACGTCGCTTTCCATTCTGCGCAAGGCTGATTTCCAATTGAAGAGCGGCGAGATGGTGGCGCTGGTCGCCCCTTCGGGAACCGGTAAATCCACGCTGCTGCATCTGGCGGGACTTCTCGAACATCCAGATGCCGGCGAGGTCTATATCAACGGCGCACCCTGCAATGACCTGCCGGATGAAACGCGAACCGCGATCCGCCGCAGCGATATCGGCTTTGTCTACCAGTTCCATCACCTCCTGCCGGAATTCTCGGCGGTGGAAAATGTGATGATGCCGCAGCTCATCGCCGGTCTGACACAGGCCGAAGCCCACAAGCGCGCCAGTGCGCTGCTCGACTATATGCGGGTGGGGCATCGCGGTGAGCACCGCCCGGCGGAACTCTCCGGCGGTGAACAGCAGCGTGTCGCCATCGCCCGCGCCGTCGCCAACGCACCGCTTTTGCTGCTCGCCGATGAGCCGACCGGTAATCTCGATCCGGAAACAGCGCATTATGTATTCGACGCGCTGGAGGCGCTGGTACGCCAATCCGGCCTTGCGGCGCTGATCGCCACCCACAATCATGAACTCGCCGCCCGCATGGACCGGCGCGTGACGCTGGCCGACGGCAAGATCGTCGATTTCTGAGCTGGTAAGTCGATCCGTCCGGTGCTCTCCAGAGAACGCCGGTTCTTCTCATTTGAATTTTTTCTGAGCCCGGCGGTGTTTTTACCTCCGGGTTTTTTCGTTTTGGAGTCAGTGGCTTGCTGTTCCCATGCGGGAACCGAAGGCGATTCTGCGGCATTAGCAAGGGGAATATCAGCAAAACCCTGTTGACAATCGAACAAAATGAGAACAAAGTTGGAACATAACGAGTAAGGAGAGACCAATGACTGATTTCATCCGTGACGTTGCCGCTTTCGCCTCCATCGCTGTCTTCGTAGCCAGCTTTTCGGTGATCCTCACCGCCCTGTGAAGGGCACGCCGGCGCAGAAACCTGTATGGACGCCGCAAAGCGGTGGACTTTGAGCGCCGGAAATCGGAAAATCGCCCCCTCGATTCAGAATGACAGGATGATGATATGGGCGATGCGGTTGTGCGTGGAGAGACCTCTGGCGAGACGCTAAAAAATCCCGGTTTCGTCCATTTGCGGGTTCATTCCGCCTATTCCCTGCTTGAGGGGGCCTTACCCCTCAAGAAAATCATGTCGAAGGCCGTCGCCGACGGCCAGCCGGCCATTGCCATCACCGATACCAACAACCTCTTTGTCGCGCTGGAATTTTCCGAAAAGGCGCGCGATGAAGGTTTGCAGCCCATCATCGGCTGCCAGCTGTCGATCGACATGCAGGATGCGGCGGAGGACCGCCGCAACCATAACAGCCACCTTCAGAAACTTCCCGCCATAGTGCTCCTTGCCGCCAATGCCGAAGGTTACGAGCGGCTGGTGGATATCGTCAGCCGCGCCTATCTGGAAGGTGAGGGCAGCGGCCATTCGGTGCATATCACCCGTGCATGGCTGGAGGAAGCCTCCAATGCCGGCCTGATCGCGCTGACGGGCGCCTCCGGCGGTCCGGTGGATATGGCCTTGAAGGAAGGTCACGCTGCCCAGGCGAAAGAACGGCTGCTGACGCTGAAGTCACTCTTCGGTGACCGGCTTTATATCGAATTACAGCGCCAGTCCGGTTATGACCGTTCCCATGAGCGGCGCATGATCGGCCTTGCTTATGACCATGATATTCCGCTGGTCGCCACCAACGAGGCGTTTTTCCCTTCCAAAGCCGATTACGAGGCGCATGATGCGCTGATGGCGGTGGCGCATAACGCTATTGTCTCCGATGACAGCCGGTTCCGGCTCACGCCCGACCATTACCTCAAAAGTCGACAGGAAATGGCGGCGCTGTTTGCCGATCTTCCCGAGGCGCTGGAAAACACCGTCGAGATCGCGCTGCGCTGCTCCTATGTGCTGAAGAAGCGCGGGCCGATCCTGCCGCGTTTCACCGGCGCCAGCGACGACCCGGAGGCGGCGGAACATGCCGAAGCCGAAGAGCTTCGCCGTCAGGCGGTGGAGGGGCTGGATCAGCGCCTGGCGGCGCTCGGCATGGCGGCCGGCTATACGGAGCAGGACTATCGCGACAGGCTGGATTTCGAACTCGGCGTCATCTCGCGCATGAAGTTCCCCGGTTACTTCCTGATCGTTGCCGACTTCATCAAATGGGCCAAGCAGCACGATATTCCGGTCGGGCCGGGCCGCGGTTCGGGTGCGGGCTCGCTTGTCGCTTATGCGCTCACGATTACCGATGTCGATCCTCTGCGCTTCTCGCTGCTGTTCGAACGCTTCCTCAATCCTGAACGCGTTTCGATGCCCGACTTCGATATCGACTTCTGCCAGGACCGTCGCGAAGAGGTGATCCGTTACGTGCAGGCCAAATATGGCCGCGAGCAGGTGGCGCAGATCATCACCTTCGGTTCGCTGCAGGCGCGCGCGGCCTTGCGCGACGTCGGCCGCGTGCTGGAAATGCCCTATGGGCAGGTGGACAAGATCTGCAAGCTGGTGCCCAACAATCCGGCCAACCCGACACCCCTGTCGAAAGCGATCGAGGAAGAGCCGCGCCTGCAGGAAGAGGCGGACAAGGAGCCGGTCGTCGCCCGCCTTCTGGATATCGCCCAGAAGATCGAGGGACTTTACCGCCACGCCTCCACCCACGCAGCCGGTATCGTCATCGGTGACCGCCCGCTGTCGAAGCTGGTGCCGATGTATCGCGATCCGCGCTCGGATATGCCGGTCACCCAGTTCAACATGAAATGGGTGGAAAGCGCCGGTCTCGTCAAATTCGACTTCCTCGGCCTGAAGACGCTGACGGTGCTGAAGGTGGCCGTCGATTTTGTTGCCAAGCGCGGCATCAAGGTCGATCTCGCGGCGATCCCGCTGGATGACGCCAAAACCTACGAGATGCTCTCGCGTGGCGAAACCATCGGCGTGTTTCAGGTGGAAAGTGCCGGCATGCGCAAGGCGCTGATCGGCATGCGGCCGGACTGCATCGAGGACATCATCGCGCTGGTGGCGCTTTATCGTCCGGGACCGATGGAAAACATCCCGGTCTATAATGCCCGCAAACATGGCGAGGAGGAGCTGGAATCGATCCATCCGACCATCGACCATCTGCTCAAGGAAACGCAGGGCGTTATCGTCTATCAGGAACAGGTGATGCAGATCGCCCAGGTTCTCTCCGGTTATTCGCTCGGCGAAGCCGATCTTCTGCGCCGCGCCATGGGCAAGAAGATCAAGGAGGAGATGGACAAGCAGCGCGAACGTTTCGTGGATGGCGCCATCAAGAACGGCGTCTCGAAGCCGCAGGCCAACACCATCTTCGACCTTCTCGCGAAATTCGCCAATTACGGCTTCAACAAGAGCCACGCTGCGGCCTACGCCATCGTGTCCTACCAGACCGCCTATATGAAGGCGCATTATCCGGTGGAGTTCCTGGCGGCCTCCATGACGCTCGATATGGCGAACACGGAAAAGCTCAACGATTTCCGCCAGGATGCCGGTCGCCTTGGCATCGAGGTCGTCGCACCTTCGGTACAGACGTCATTCCGGCAATTCGAGACGGGCGAGAACCGCATCTATTATTCGCTCGCCGCCATCAAGGGCGTGGGCGAGGGGGCGGTGGAACACATCGTCCAGGTACGCGACGGCAAGCCGTTCACGAGCCTTGAGGATTTCTGCCTGCGCATCGATCCCAAGCAGATCAACCGGCGTGTGCTGGAAAGCCTGATCAATGCCGGCGCTTTCGATTGTTTCGGCCGCGACCGCGCCGAGCTGATCGGCGGGCTGGACCGCATCATCGGTTATGCGCAGATGGCTCAGAATGATCGTGCAGTTGGACAATCGGACATGTTTGGTTCCGGTAGCGGAAGCGGTCCGGAAAAGCTGGTCCTTCCTGCCTTCCAGCCGTGGCTTGCCTCCGAAAAGCTGCTGCGTGAATATCAGGTGCTTGGTTTTTACCTCACCGCCCATCCGCTCGATACCTATCGCCCCGTGCTGGAGAAGCTGCGGGTGCAGAATTTCGCCGATTTTTCCGCCGCGGTGAAACAGGGCGCAACTGCCGGGCGTCTGGCCGGCACGGTGACAGGCAAGCAGGAGCGCAAGACCCGCACCGGCAACAAGATGGGCATCGTCACCTTCTCGGACGCATCGGGCCAATATGAGGCGGTGCTGTTTTCTGAAGGGCTCGGCCAGTTCCGCGATCTGCTCGAGGTCGGTAAATCGCTGGTCATCACCGTGCAGGCGGAAGAGCGCCCGGAAGGTATCGGCCTGCGTATCCAGACGGCGCAGTCACTGGAAGAGAAATCCGTGCAGATGCAGAAGGCGTTGCGTGTTTATGTGCGCGATTCCGGCCCGCTGAAAACGGTGGCCCGCCACCTCAATACGAAAGGCGATGGCTCAGTCTATTTCATCGTCATCAAGGATGAGGGCAGCCGCGAGATCGAGGTGGAGCTGACAGAGAAATACCGCATCTCGCCGGAAATCGCCGCTGCGCTGCGGTCCGCGCCCGGTGTCGTCGATGTGGAACTGGTGTGAGGCATGAGGCCTCACACGTCGCTCATACCGGCCCTTCTTTGGTCACGGTAATGAAGTCCGTTCCAGTGCCTGTCTCCAGCTGGTGACTGATATCGGAAACGGTGATCGAGCTGCCGCTTGAAAGCTCCTGCTCGATCCGGCTGCGTATTTCCGTGGGAATTTCGAGGCGGCCGAGCACGGCGCTCAATTGATCGAAACCGCCCGGGGCTTCTGTAACGGAGATGCCGAGCCGCTTGCGGGCCGCCGCCGGCAGATGGTTTTCCAGCGTCACGCCGTTCCATTCGGCAGTTCCGGCGGCGCGATCCACGGACACGGCTTCGAAGAAATGGGTTCCGAGCGCGACTTCCGGGTCCTTGATGTCGATGGCTGCCTCGAACAGCGGCTTGAAATCCTGCCGCACCATGATCTGGCCGGTCGGTGGGTGGTCCTCACCGGCGGAGGCATAAAGCGCCGTCACGAAGGCGTCGGTCAGGAGCGGGCCGGTGGTTTTCAGCCCCTTCCAGCGCTTGAAACCATTGATGGCGCTGATCGTCATTTCCCCGGCATAACCATCGGCTGAACCGGCATCGAAGCCGAGGCGGGTCAAAACGGTCTGAATATCCATCACCTTTTCCCGCTCGCCGCGCCGGGTGATGAGAATGCGCAGGGGCGAGGGCTCCCTGGTCTTTGCCGCCGGCTTGAGAGCCTGGGTCTTTTCATTGACGGCAACCTCCACCGTCCCCAAGGCCGCATCGAAAGTCGCCGGGCGCAATTCCACATCCGACAGAAGCAGCTTGCCGTCATCGGCATCGTCGCGCGGCTGAAACAGCGCCGGATGCTGCACAAAGCGCAGCGAGACCGGCCGGTCGGTGATGATGACATGCACGCCGGTCTTGGTGTCTCCGAAGAGAGACTTCGCGAATTTGGACGGCAGGCGCACGCAGCCGTGCGAGGCCGGATAGTTCGGCACCTTGCCTTCGTGCAGCGCGATGCCGGACCATGTCAGCCGCTGCATGAAGGGCATGGGCGCGGCCGAGTAGATATTCGACTCGTGGTATTTGCGCTTTTCCAGAATCGAGAAGATGCCGCTCGGCGTCTCATGTCCGGCCTTGCCGGTGGAGACTTTCGAGGTGGCGACGATTTCGCCGTTCTCATAAAGCGAAAGCGACTGGTCGCTTTTAGATACCAGTATCTGCAGGGACCTGCTGTCAGCGGCAAGCGCCGGAAAGGCAAGAATGCTGGCCGACAGCATGCCAGCCATAAGACGGAGGCGGAGGGACATGACGCAATACACCACATGTACAAAACTTGCCTCACTCAATCATGCGAAGTTTAATGAAGTTTAAGGACCGCTCATTAGCAACATCACTAATTTGTGTAAAATCTAAAATATATCCGGCGCGAGGCGGCGAGCGCACGATTGCGCGACCTGTCACACAATCCCGCAACTGTTATTTGCGCGTTCCGAACGTATAGCCGGTCTCGACGCTGCCCTTGCCGAACTTGTCGCGCAGCTTGTCCATCGCCGCTTCCGCCGCAGCCCGGCGCCCCGCCTGTTTGTCGACCAGATCGGGCGGATCGGCGAGGCCCGCGTCGCGCAGATCGCTGACGCCGATCCCGATGAGGCGGAACCTGGTGCCGTCCGTTTCCTTTTCCAGCAGCGAAAGGCCGGTGCGGAAAATCCGGTCGGCAAGCTGCGTGGGGTCGTCCAGCTTGCGGTTGCGGGTGCGCAGCTTGAAGTCTGCCGTCTTCATCTTCAGCACCACCGTCTGGCCGGCAATGCCGCTCTTCTTTAGCCGCCAGGCAATCTTTTCGGAAAGCGAGCGCAGGATCGGCACCAGATCCTCATGGCGGGAAATATCGTTGAAGAAGGTGGTTTCGGAAGAGACGCTTTTGACGGGGTCGTTATTGTGCACGTGCCGCTCGTCAATGCCGCGTGAAAGCCGGAAGAGGCGTTGCCCCATCACGCCATAGCGGCGCATCAGCTCGCTTTCCTCCATCTCCTGCAGCTGCGCGATCATGCGGATACCGTCCGCCTCCAGCGTCGCGGCAAAGGCCTTGCCCACGCCCCAGATGGTGGTGACCGGCCGTGCCGCCAGAAAGGACAGCGCCTCCGTTTCGCCGATCACCGAAAAGCCGCGCGGCTTTTGCAGGTCGGACGCGACCTTGGCCAGAAATTTGCAGTAGGAAAGCCCGGCTGAAACGGTCACGCCCACTTCCTTTTCCACGCGCCTAGCGAATTTCGCCAGCACACGGGCCGGTGGATCGTGATGCAGCTTCTCGGTGCCGGAAAGATCGAGAAACGCCTCGTCTATGGAAAGCGGCTGAACGAGCGGCGTCAATTCCTGCATCATCGCCCGGATTTCGCGTCCGACACGGCTGTATTTTTCCATATCCGGCTTGATGACGATGGCGTCAGGACAGGCTTCCAGCGCCTTGAACATGGGCATGGCGGAGCGAACGCCGTGAATGCGGGCGATATAACAGGCGGTGGAAACCACCCCACGCTTGCCGCCGCCAACGATCACAGGCTTGTCGGCCAGTTCCGGGTTGTCCCGTTTTTCAACGGAGGCATAAAAGGCGTCGCAGTCGATATGGGCAATGCTCAGATCGTAGAGTTCGGCATGATAAACAAGCCGCGGGCTGCCACAGGCGCGGCAACGCCTCAGCCCCTCTGGCTGGCCGGCCAGACAGTCGCGGCAAAAACCGGGATCATAGGGTTGCGACGTGGACATGGGGCGAAAACAAAACCAGAACGTTGCCGACCATACTCCGGCCGTGACAACGGCTCAAGGGGCGTTCGCGACAAAGCCTGGATTTGAAAACCCCGGCACATGGAAAACTTGCATATCGTGGAGAAATGTTTGATCTTCACCCATATTTGTAGTTACAATTGTAGATGATTTTTTACGCATGTTCGAATGGGATGAAGAGAAAAACAGGTCCAACATCCGAAAGCATGGCGTCGGATTTCAGACTGCGATTCGAATCTTCGAGGGTGCGGTTCTTTCATGGGTCGATGAGCGTGCCGCCTATGGAGAGACGCGCTATCACAGCATAGGGCAGATCGAAGGGATAGTATTTCTGGCGGTCATCCATACCGATCGTGCCGGTAAAACCCGCATCATCTCCGCCCGGCCGGCAAACCGCCGCGAAAGGAAACGTTATGACGAAGAAATACGAAAAAGAACTGAGTCTTGAAGAGCTGGCAGCCTTGCCCGACGAGAAGATTGACTACAGCGATATTCCCGAACTGGATGAGCGCTTCTGGGCGAACGCAAAACTCGTGGAGCCGGAAGGAACGCAGCAGATCACGCTGAGGGTCAAGAAGTCCGTCGTCGAGGCTTATAAATCCACCGGCAAGGGATACCAGACGCGCATGAATGCTGTGCTGGAATCCTATGCCCGCACATTGTTGAAACGCTGACCGCCTCCGGCTGGCGACCCGTCAATACACGCCTGAATCCAGCCCCGGCCCGGAAAAGTGATGCCAGGCGGCCGCCACTGTTTCGGGGGAAGTATCGGTCGCGGCGCAAAACGCCATCAGGTCCGGTTCATGGCTCATCAGAAAATCGGTGAGGCCGGCAAGAAAGCCGTGATCGTTGACGGCCTGGCGCAGCATATTGGCCTGCAACCCGCTCAGCGCCAGAAAACGCGCCAGCATTTCCGGCTCGTTTGCCAGCCAGCCAAGTATGGCGGCTGCCGTTTCTTGCGGATCCTGGCCGGCATTGCCTTTGTTTTTCGTATCGCGCAGCATTTCTTCCCCGAAGTTACCTATTTTGAAACCAAATCCCTCTAGCCTTGCGCAACAAATGGACGATGGAATCGGTTCTCTGGCAACTTATATGTCTGGATGAAGGTTTCAAAGCGAAACGGGGACTGCTCACCATGCCCAAGCAGGTCATGATAGTCGAAGACAACGAGCTGAACATGAAGCTCTTTCGCGACCTGATCGAGGCGTCCGGTTACACGACCATCCAGACGCGCAACGGCATGGAAGCGCTCGATCTCGCCCGCAAGCACCGCCCGGACCTCATCCTCATGGATATCCAGCTTCCGGAAGTCTCGGGGCTGGAGGTGACGAAGTGGCTGAAGGAAGATGACGAGCTGCATGTCATTCCGGTCATCGCGGTCACGGCTTTCGCCATGAAGGGCGACGAGGAACGGATTCGCCAGGGCGGATGCGAGGCCTATGTGTCGAAGCCGATTTCCGTTCCGAAGTTCATCGAAGTTATCAAGACTTATCTGGGCGATGCGTGAGGCGACTGGGGAACGGTTATGACGGCGAGAGTTCTGGTTGTTGACGATATTCCGGCCAATGTGAAGCTTCTCGAAGCCCGTCTTCTGGCGGAATATTTCGATGTCGTCACCGCCGAGGATGGTTTCAAGGCGCTGGCGATCTGCGACGAAGAGCAGGTCGATATCATCCTGCTCGATATCATGATGCCGGGCATGGATGGTTTCGAGGTCTGCGAAAGGCTGAAGGCCAATCCGAATACCGCACATATTCCGGTGGTGATGGTCACGGCACTCGATCAGCCTTCGGACCGCGTGCGCGGCCTCAAGGCCGGCGCCGACGATTTTCTCACCAAGCCGGTCAATGACCTTCAGCTCATCGCCCGTGTCAAAAGCCTGGTGCGCCTCAAGGCCGTCAGCGACGAATTGCGGCTGCGTGCCGAAACCGCACGCCAGATTGGCATCGAAGAAATGCTGCGCAGCGATGGCCTGATGCAGACGCCGGGCCGCGTGCTGGTTGCGGATGGCCGCGCCAGCTCGCAGGAACGTATCGTGCGGGCGCTGAAGCCGGTTGCCGAGGTCGATGCCGTCACCGAGCCGCAGGCGGCCTTGCTCAAGGCTGCGGGCAATCCGTTCGAGCTCGTCATCGTCAATTCCAATTTCGAGAATTACGATCCGCTGCGGCTGTGCTCACAGCTTCGCTCGCTGGAACGCACCCGTTTCCTGCCGCTGCTTCTGGTGGCGGAGCAGGGGGCGGACGATATGGTGGCGCGGGCGCTCGATCTCGGCGTGAATGATTACATTCTCCGCCCGATCGATCCGAACGAACTCGTCGCGCGCTCGCTGACGCAGATCAGGCGCAAGCGCTACAACGAACATCTGCGACTCAATCTCCAGCATACGATGGAACTTGCCATTGTCGACGGGCTGACCGGCCTCAACAATCGCCGTTATCTCGACAACCACCTCAAGATACTCTTCGACCGAGCTGCCGTTCGCGGCCGTCCGATCTCAATCTGCATGACGGATATAGACCGCTTCAAGCTGGTTAACGATACCTATGGCCACGATGTCGGCGATGAGGTGCTGCGGGAATTTGCAGCACGCATCCGCAGCACGGTGCGCGGCGCGGATCTCGCCTGCCGTTATGGCGGGGAGGAATTCGTCGTCGTCATGCCCGATACGCCGATGGAGCTTGCGGCAAGCGTCGCCGAGCGCCTGCGGGCGATAGTCGAGGACAAGCCTTTTTATGTTCGTTCCATCGACCGGGAATTGAGCATTACCGCCTCCCTCGGCATCGCCACCAGCAGCGGCGCCTTCGGTGCGCCGGACGAAATCCTGAAGCAGGCGGACAAGGCGCTCTACGAGGCGAAACACGCCGGCCGCAACCGCGTCGTTGCTGCCGCTGCCTGAGCGTTAGCGGCGGATTGCATAAAATATTGCGCAATCTCTCCGTCATATCCCGGCGAAATAGTTGTTCGGGAATACGGGGCGGCCGTCGCAAGACTGCAAGCCATTGACCTTGGACGTATTTTATCACTTTGCAATGAAAAGATGCAAATTGGCGATATAAATAGAGTTCAAGTTGAAAAATACGTTGAATTCAATCTCTCCGGCAACTATAGTGTGCCAGCTTTGTATACTTAACCATGTTTCCCAGGTGATGTATCTCTGGCTTAAGAATTTGTTGATTTTTATTTTACTTCTGCGCACACTCCTATTGAGAGTAACAGTTCTTCCGGCGGTTTATCCGTCTTGTGATGATGAATGATAGCGGCTTTAGCCGTCGCGATTTCGCTCGTCAGGGGCTGGTATTGCGTAGTTTGAATGCCCCATGATGCTCAGGTCCGCCGCATCTCCTGAATCGTGGGGTCGGTCGGCTGACGATGTCCGAATCGGTTCCTCGTGCCGTAATCGCATCGTTGGCCGACCGCCTTCTTCCGGAACTGCCTGTTCGTGATGCGCGTGTCGCAGCTTAGCGGCTTATACGGTCGTCTCCGTTCACGTCATGTGCGAGGTCGTGATACGGGGCAGGGGCGGATGTGTAGCCCTTGGGATACTTCTTCCGAGCATCTGAATGATTGCGGCGGCGGGTGGGGCGTCAGGCCATATGGTCGGACTTACCCATGGCTGCTCGCGCGCTTTGCCAGTGACGGCGGCAATTTCCGGGGAGCGGGGAGGCGGGCCTTATTGGCCGTCTGGAACGCCTCTGGGCGCGACAAGGCTGATGGCAGCCTCTTCCTTCGGCACAAACAAAAAACGCGCCCGTTGGGCGCGCTTTTGTCGGAGACCGATCAAGAAATTACTTGATCTTGGTTTCCTTGAATTCAACGTGCTTGCGTACAACCGGGTCGTACTTCGTCTTCGTCATCTTGTCCGTGAACGTACGGCTGTTCTTGGTGGTGACGTAGAAGGTACCGGTGTCGGCTGTCGACAGCAGCTTGATCTTGATTGTTGTAGCTTTCGCCATGGTCGTCCTGCCTTTAAACAAAAGAGAAGCCGCAGGCGCTTCTCACCTCGGCTAAATCTGGCGCGAAACTACGTATCGCGCCTGAAAAGTCAAGCCTGTTTTGCCCGGAAAACAAAACGGACGATATAAAGCACCACGTAAAGCCCGAAAAATACCGCCAGCGACCAGGCAAAGCCGTCGGTTCCGGCAAGGTCCATGGAAATGCCCACGGCCTGCGGCCCCGCAATCGTGCCGACGGCGTAACAGAAGATGAAGGCGGCATTGGCGGCGACCAGATCGGCGCCTTTCAGGCGCGATCCGAGATGGGTGAGGCCTACAGTATACATGCCGGAGACCAGCCCGCCCCAGAACAGCAGCAGGGCCGCCACCAGAAGCCAGCTTTCCACCAGGAAAGGCAGCGCCAGCGTGCCGCAGACGCCGGCAAAGGCCATCAGCCCCAGCATCGTCCGCCGGTCCTTCATCCGGTCCGAAAGCAGGCCGATCGGTATCTGGAAGACCATATTGCCGATGCCCATCACGGTGAGGAGAAGCGCTGCCTGCGATTCGTTGAAGCCCTCCCGCGTCGCATAGATCGGAAACAGCGAAAGGCCGCCGGCCTGCACCGAGCCAAAGACGAAGGCCGCCGCGGACGCCATGGGCACCAGCCAAACATAACGGACGAAATGGTGGTTCGGTCCTTCGTCCAGCTCCGGGCTTTCGCCGCGCGCCATGAAGATCGGGATCGCGGCGAGCAGGATGATCGCCGCGCCGACCAGAAACGGCAATATGCCTTCGCTGCCGACCACGGAAAACAGCAGCGGACCGACCGCGAAACCGACCGCAAGGCCGGTGGCGTAGATGCCGAGAACCATGCCGCGTTTTCTGGGCGGCGCGGTCATGTTGATCCAGTATTCGGAGAGAATGAAAAGCGTAGTGGTGGCGCCATGGAAAACGATTCGCAGCGGAAACCACATCCAGAAGGCCTCGGCGAAATAAAAACCGAGCGCGCTCAGCGCCGAAATGACGACTGCGAACAGCATGGTTCGCGCCACGCCGAAATCATGGGCGATCTTGGTGGTCACGGGGGCCGCCATCATCGCCGCGACGCCGGCCATGGCCGAATTCACCCCGATCATGGTGGAAGAGATGCCGCGCTTCTCAAGGATGATCGACAGGAGCGGAAGGCCAAGGCCGATGGCGACACCGACCGCACTGATGGCGGAAATGGCGGCGATCAGTGAGGGCCAGTGAATGGCGTCCGCTTCTTCGCATTTCATTTGTGACATGACGGCCTTTATACAAAGTCTCGAATGAACCGGCCGTGGCGCGTGACATAGAGCCGCGCGGGGCTTTCAAAGGGCAATGAGGGATCACCTATCATGAGTTTTGTGACATCTTCGAGAACCGTGCGCGTGATTTTCGGCATGTTCAGACCGGAAAGGTCTGTCATGTCAAGCCATTGCACATTGTGCAACTCGTCAGAATCACGGGTTAGCCGGGTATCCAGCCGCAATTCGTCGGCATAACAGCAGAAGAATCGCGTGTCGTAGCGCCGCACATTGCCGGGTGGGGTGATAGCGCGGGCCACATATCGGAAACGGGAAAGATCGGGGCCCCTGGTGCTCAAGCCGAGATCCACACCCGTTTCCTCGAAAAGTTCGCGCGCGGCGGCAAGCGCCAGAGCTCTCGCGCCAGCAGCGCTCAGCCGCCGCGCCGCGGAGGCGGTGAGGCTGTGGAGGACGGCGGGATGCAGATCGCCCGAAAAGGGCAGCGCATGGTCGCGCGGATCGCGTTTGCCGCCGGGAAACACATAGGCGCCCGGCATGAAGACATGAGCGCTGCTGCGCTGGCCCATCAGTACCCTGAGCTGCGAGCCGGAGCGGTCGAAAAGAATGATGGAGGCGGCGTCGCGCGGCCGCATGGGCGCGCTCGCCGTTTCGGCACGCCGGGGAAGCTGAGTCACCTGCAAGGTCCCGCCCGCCGTCAGTGAGACGAGCCGTCGATCTGCGCTTTTTGCTGTTTTCGGTCGAAGCCGTGCATCTTCAGCGCCCATTGCAGGCCGATGACGCCGCCCTTGATGGGTTGCAGCGTCAAAAGTGCGGCGAGAACGGTGATCGGCACCCAGATGGCGAAATGCACCCACATGGGAACGGAAAACACCATATCGGTCATCATGAAACCGCCGACGGCGATATGGCCGATGATGACGATGGAAATATAGGGCGGCAGGTCATCGGACCGGTGGTGGTGCATTTCTTCGCCGCAGGCGGCACAGGCATCCACCGGCTTCAGAAAGGCCCGGAACAGGCGTCCGCTGCCGCACGCAGGACAGCGATTGGCCATTCCCCGCATGATCGAGCGGCCAAGCGGCCGTTCCGCGCTATCGTCTCCGAAGGTGACTGTTTCCGAGCCCTGATGTGCACTCATCCTTAAGTCCTTCTCCCGTTTTTGAACCGCCTGCAGCGGTCTTGTTACCGTCGCCTTCTGGGCGGCCGCGTCCCGGGCTTTGCGGCAGAACGCGACGTTCGCCGGCCTGCCTTGTGGAACGACCGCGAGCCGACCGGCATCTTGCGCCCCGGGCTCAGCATATCGAAACGAAGCGCGCCTGCCAAAGGCACCGCTTCCGCAAGCCGCACCTGAACCGTATCGCCAAGCTGGTATCCGAGGCCCGTCTTCTCTCCTGTCAGGGCCTGATGGGCCTCATCGTAAAGGAAATAATCGGTTCCGAGTGTAGATATAGGAACAAAACCGTCCGCGCCAAATTGCGGAAGCGCGACAAAAAGTCCCGCCTTGGTGACACCGCCGACGCGGCCCTCGAATTCTTCACCCACCCGTTCGGAAAGATGATGCGCGATCAGCCGGTTGACGGTATCGCGCTCTGCTGCCATGGCGCGCCGCTCGAAGGTCGAGATTTCAGCGGCGATGTTATCCAGCGTCGCCTCTTCCTGCGGTGTGATGCCGCCTTCGCCGAGGCCAAGCGACCCGACCAGCGCGCGATGCACGATGAGGTCGGCATAACGGCGGATCGGCGAGGTGAAATGCGCATATTTCATCAGGTTGAGGCCGAAATGGCCGATATTCTCCGGGCTGTAGATCGCCTGGCTCTGGCTGCGCAGCACCATCTCGTTGACCATGATCTGGTGCGGTGTATCGAGCGCGCGGGCCAGAATGCCGTTGAAGGAATTGGCGCGCATGGCCGCACCCTTGGCCATGGAAATGCCGATGGTGCCGAGGAATTCGCGCAGCACCTCCTGCTTGGAAAGCGTGGGCGCATCGTGGACGCGATAGACCAGCGGCTGCTTCTTCTTTTCCAGCGTCTCGGCGGCGGCGACATTCGCCTGGATCATCATTTCCTCGATCAGCTTGTGGGCGTCCAGCCGTTCGGGAATTACGACCGCGTCGACGGTACCATCGGGGCGCAGCTTGATCTTGCGCTCGGGCATGTCAAGTTCCAACGGCTGGCGCCGGTCACGGCCTCGCTTCATCACCTCATAGGCGTGCCACAGGGGCTTGAGGATCGGCTCCAGCAGCGGTCCGGTCTTATCGTCGGGCTTGCCGTCAATGGCGGCCTGAGCCTGCTGGTAGGAGAGCTTCGCAGCGCTCTTCATCATGATGCGATGGAAGGTATGGCCGGCCTTGCGCCCTTCCTTAGAGAAGGTCATCCGCACCGCAAGGGCAGGGCGGTCGACGCCTTCCTTCAGCGAGCAGAGATCGTTGGAAATGCGCTCCGGCAGCATCGGCACGACGCGGTCGGGGAAATAGACCGAGTTGCCGCGTTTCAGCGCTTCGCGGTCCAGCGGCGAACCGGAACGCACATACCAGGAGACATCGGCAATGGCGACGGTGACGATGACACCGTCAGGATTGTCGGGCGAAGTGTCGGGCTCGGCATAGACCGCATCGTCATGGTCCTTGGCGTCGGCCGGATCGATGGTGATGAGCGGCAGGTCGCGCCAGTCCTCGCGGTGCGACATGCTGGCCGCCTTGGCGGCATCCGCCTCGGCAAGAACGTTCGAGGGAAAGATATGCGGAATGCCGTGGGAATGGATCGCGATCATCGAGATCGCCTTTTCCGAGGCAACGGAGCCGATGACCGACAGCACCTTGGCGCGCGTCAGCCCGTAACGGCCGCTGTTGCGCGAGGTTTCCACCTCGATCAGATCGCCGTCCTTGGCATCGCCGACGCCATCGGGGTCGATGACCATTTCCTCACCGCGCCGGTCGATCGGCATCAGCCGTCCGCCGCCGCCGGCCGTCTCCTTGAACACGCCGAGCAGAGCATTCTGCCGGCGGTCGATCAGCTTTACGACGCGGGCCGTATAGGCCGGGCCGGAGCTTTCCTTGGAGGGGAAGATTTTCGCCAGAATGCGGTCGCCAAGACCCGCCGCCGGGGCCTTCTTGCCGCGATCCTGCGATGACTGGCGGATGAGCACGGCCGGCGCCGCGCCCTGATCCTCGGGCCATTCCGCCGGCCGGCCGATCAATTCGCCGTCCTTGTCACGGGTGGTGATATCGAGAACCGTGACCGGCGGCAGGCCGCCCGGCCGCGTCAGCGACTTGCGGCTCTTCTGCACCATGCCGTCGGCTTCAAGCTCTTTCAGCAGCGCTTTGAGAACGACGCGGTTCTCGCCTTTCAGCCCGAAAGCCTTGGCGATTTCCCGCTTGGAGGCCTGTTGCGGATGGTCGGCGATGAATTTCAGCAGCACCTCGCGGGACGGCACCTCGCCATGGATGATGCCTTCACCTTCACTGACCCGCTTGCCGCGCCCGGTGCGTCCGAAACCGTCGCTGGCGGAACCCTGTCTCTGACGCGGCGCTTTGCTCACTCTGCTGCCTTCTTGGGTTTGGCCGCTGCCTTCGGCTTGGCGGCCGTCTTGCTCTTCGTTGCCGCCTTGGCCTTGGTCGCCTTGGGCTTTGCTGCGGCGTCACCATCGGCCTTCTTGGCAGTTGTCTTCCTGCCCTTGGCAGGCTTGCCGCCGGTGCCGGTCTTGGCGATGCGCTCGGCGATCAGCACCAGCGCCTCGTCCAGCGTCACCGAAGCCGGGTCCTGACCCTTCGGAATGGTGGCGTTGACCTTGCCCCAGTTGACGTAAGCGCCATAACGCCCGTCGCGAACGGTGATGGCACCGCCATCGGGGTGATCGCCCAGCTCCTTCAGCGCCGCCGGCGTGCCGCTGCGGCCGCGGCCCGGTCCCTTGCTCAGCTTTTCGGCAATCACGGTCACGGCGCGGTTGAGGCCGATAGAGAACACGTCCTCGATGCTTTCAAGGTTCGCATAGGAACCGTCATGCAACAGGAACGGCCCGTAGCGGCCGAGGCCGGCGGAAATCATCTTGCCGGTTTCCGGATGCTTGCCGATATCGCGCGGCAGGTTGATGAGCGCTAAGGCCTTTTCGTGGTCGATATCTTCAGGCTTCCAGCCCTTGGGCAGCGAGGAGCGCTTGGCCTCCTTGCCGTCACCGCGCTGGATATAGGGCCCGAAACGGCCGGAGCGCAGCGTCAGCTCCTCGCCGGTCATAGGATCGGCACCCAGCGCCTTCGGCTCGTTCGATGCGGCAGCTTCCGCTTCCGAGCCGTCCGAGGTCAGCTGGCGGGTGTAGTTGCATTCCGGATAATTGGAGCAACCGACGAAAGCGCCGTATTTGCCGAGCTTCAGCGAAAGATTGCCGGTGCCGCAAACCTGACAGATGCGCGGATCGGAACCGTCCTCGCGCTTGGGGAAGACCAGCGGCGCCAGAACCTCGTTCAGCGCATCCAGAACGTTGGTGACACGCAGTTCCTTGGTGTCTTCGATCTGTGCGAAGAAATCCTTCCAGAAATCGCGCAGCACCTGCTTCCAGTCCAGTTCGCCGGCGGAAATCCGGTCGAGCTTTTCTTCAAGGGCCGCGGTGAAGTCGTATTCGACGTATTTGGTAAAGAAGCTTTCGAGGAAAGCCGTCACCAGCCGGCCGCGCGAATGCGGCACCAGCTTGCGCTTGTCGACGACGATATATTCGCGGTCGCTCAGCGTCTTCAGCGTCGCCGCATAGGTGGAAGGACGGCCGATGCCGAGTTCTTCCATCTTCTTGATCAGCGAGGCTTCCGAATAACGCGGCGGCGGTTCGGTGAAGTGCTGGCTGGCATTGATCTTCTGCTTGGCGAGGTTCTCGCGCTCGTTGATCGGCGGCAGACGGCCTTCGTCGTCACCGTCATCGCTCTGCTCGCCATCTTCCTTCTGGTCGGTATAAGCGGCGATGAAGCCGTCGAAGCGGATGACAGAGCCGACGGCGCGCAGGCCTGCCTTTTCGCCGCCATTGCTGGCGAGGATTTCCACCGTCGTCCGCTCGATTTCCGCCGAGGCCATCTGGCTCGCTATGCCGCGCTTCCAGATCAGGTCATAGAGACGCAGCTGATCGGGATCGAGGTAACGCTTCACCTGATCCGGCGTGCGGTTGAAATCGGTCGGGCGGATAGCTTCGTGCGCTTCCTGGGCGTTCTTGGCTTTGGTGGAATAGAAACGCGCCTTTTCCGGCACGTAACGGCCACCGAACTGCTCGCCAATGGCGCGGCGGGCGGCATCGATCGCTTCCGGGGCCATCTGCACGCCATCGGTACGCATGTAGGTGATCAGACCGACGGTCTCGCCGCCGATATCGATGCCTTCGTAAAGCTTCTGCGCCACCTGCATGGTGCGCGAGGCGGAAAAGCCCATGCGCGAGGAGGCCGCCTGCTGCAGCGTCGAAGTGGTGAAGGGCGGGCCGGGATTGCGCTTGACCGGTTTCGCCTCGACGCTTTCAACGACATAGCTCGCGCCTTCCAGCAGCGCCTTCAGCCGGTTCGCGTCGTCTCCGGTCTTGATCGAGCGGCTTTGCAGGCGCTTGCCATCGGCCGAAACCAGCTTGGCTTCGAACTCGTCACCGCGCGGTGTCTTCAGAAGTGCGCTGATGTTCCAGTATTCCTCAGAGACGAAACGCTCGATCTCGGATTCGCGGTCGCAGACGAGACGCAGCGCAACCGACTGAACGCGGCCGGCGGAACGCGCGCCGGGCAGCTTGCGCCACAGCACCGGCGACAGGTTGAAGCCGACGAGATAATCCAGCGCGCGGCGGGCGAGATAGGCGTCGACCAGCGGCACATCGATGTCGCGCGGGTTCGCCATGGCGTCCAGCACGGCCTTTTTGGTGATGGCGTTGAAGACCACGCGTTTTACCGGCTTGTCGCCGAGGACGCGCTTCTTCTTCAAGAGATCGAGAACGTGCCAGGAAATGGCCTCGCCTTCGCGATCCGGGTCGGTTGCGAGAATGAGGCCGTCGGAGGATTTTACCGCATCGGCAATATCCTTCATGCGCTTGGCGGATGCGCTGTCGACCTCCCAGGACATTTCGAAATCCTGGTCGGGCAGCACCGATCCGTCCTTGGCAGGAAGGTCTCTGACGTGGCCAAAGGATGCAAGAACCTTGTAGCCCGAGCCAAGATACTTGTTGATCGTCTTGGCTTTGGCAGGAGATTCTACGACGACGACATTCATATTGTTTTTCTCTGGAACTGGTCCGTTAACGTGGCCGGGTCACGGCGCAATGCCGCAATTCGCCTTCTTTATATTTCGACATGGACAGGTAATGCGCGCGGGTCAAGAGGCAAGGCCGATTTTATCGCTTCAAGGTGATTGCAACCTATGGATAATCTATTGTTGTATTGCAATCTTTGGTAAATTGGTTATGATGGGCAACATCATTTGAATCGACTTATTGCTCTTCGTTTCAGGCAAATTTTGCAGGATAGATATATGGTCCCCAACGCAACAAACAATAATGCCGATAATGAAGGGACCAGAGAGAACTTGGCTTACATTCGCCAGATGCTCGCGGAACTGAGGCAGGTCGCAAGCCGTGAGGGGGCCGACATGCTGTGTTATCTGATCGAGATGGCCTATGTCGAAGTCGGCGATATCCAGAGCGGACGGCGCAAGCTGTCAATCCGCGATGAAGAGCGACACACGCCCCCCGGCATGCCGGTTTAGACGTCCGGCAATATCAAGCTCCAGCAGCACCAGGTGAACGGTTGCAGCGGAAAAACCTGTGTGACGGATGATATCGTCCGTTTCCACAGGCGAGGGACCGAGAGCGGCGGCGATGATGCTGCGCTCGTCGTCACCTGGTGGTGACATCTCCGTGTCGGATCTCGGTTCCTCGATCTTGCGTTCGTAGGGCAATTGCGGCTCCATCAGCGGCCGCAGCGCTTCCAGAATATCAGCCGCGCCCGTGGTCAGCATCGCGCCTTCCTTGATCAGCCGGTTGGTGCCCTCGCAGCGGGCATCGAGCGGGGAGCCGGGTACGGCGAAAACGAGCCGCCCCGCTTCTCCGGCAAGCCTTGCCGTTATCAGCGAA
Organism: Agrobacterium sp. CFBP 3001; assembly: GCF_027871605.1. Taxonomy (NCBI): domain Bacteria; kingdom Pseudomonadati; phylum Pseudomonadota; class Alphaproteobacteria; order Hyphomicrobiales; family Rhizobiaceae; genus Agrobacterium; species Agrobacterium sp. CFBP 3001. The sequence goes on along the minus strand of NZ_JAQAHD010000005.1, from coordinate 16,532 downwards.
CCGGAGCGCTCCGCCGCTTCGACGATGACGACACCGAGGGAGACGCCGGCGATCAATCGGTTGCGGCGGGGAAAATCGCGGGCGCGCGGTTCCCAGCCAAAGGGCATTTCGCTGATCGTCGCGCCGCCCTGGTCATATATCTCCTGCAAAAGCCCGAAATTTTCCTGCGGGTAGGGGCGGTCGAGACCGCCGGCCAGCATGGCAACCGTGCCGGTTGCAAGGCTTGCCCGGTGTGCGGCCGCATCGATGCCGCGCGCCAGCCCCGAAGCGATGCTATAGCCGGCGCGGCCGCAATCGCGCGCCAGCATGGCGGCGAATTTCGCGCCGTTGATGGAGGCGTTGCGCGAACCGACGATGCCGATGCTCGGTCTTGTCGCGGTCGCTGCCGATCCTTTCATGGCGATCAGCGGCGGCGCGCCATCCAGCTGCCGCAGGGCAGGTGGGTAATCGGGCTCGCCGATGCCGACGAAACGCGCGCCGAATTTTTCGGCCCTTTCGATCTCGCGTTCCGCCTCCGCTTGCGTCGCGATGCGCGGACTGCGCGACGAGCCGCCGCGCCTTGAAAGCTCGGGCAGGGCATCGAGCGCCTTTTCGGCGCTGCCGAAATGATTGATGAGTTCGCGGAAGGTGACGGGACCGATATTGTCGCTACGGATCAGCCTCAGCCACGCGACCCGCTGCCGCGCGGAAAGCTCTATGCCCTGCCGTGTCGTTTCCTCATGCGGCATGGCACATCCTTAAATGGGCCTCAGCCCTTTTGCCCGATCCTGCTTTCAGTGCCCGCCAGCAGGCGTGCGATGTTCTCGCGGTGCTTCCACCATGAAATCGCACTCAGCAGCGTAACCAGCAGAGCCGTCTTTTCAGGTCCGAGCACCCAGAGGGCGACGGGAATGACCAGCATGGCCAAAAGCGCCGACAGCGACGAGTAGCGGGTGATGAAGGCGGTTGCGAGCCAGATGAGCGCAAAGGCCAGCATCATCAGCGGTGCGGCCCCCAAAAGCACGCCGATATAGGTTGCCACACCCTTGCCGCCCTTGAAGCCGAGCCACACCGGAAACAGGTGGCCGAGGAAGGCGAAGAAACCGGCGACCAGCGACGCTTCGTAACCCCAGAGCGCATTCGCGACCAACACCGCCGCCGTGCCCTTCAGCGCGTCCAGCAGCAGGGTTGCGGCGGCGAGCTTCTTATTGCCCGTGCGCAGCACATTGGTCGCGCCGATATTGCCAGAGCCGATCTTGCGCACGTCACCCAGCCCCGCCATGCGGGTAAGAATGAGGCCGAAGGGAATGGAACCGAACAGATAGCCGATCAGCGCTGCAAGCGCGAGAAGGGCAGGCGCCGTCTGCCAGTCAGTCAAAGCACTCATTCAAACGTCCCCTCTGCCGCGCTGGCCGCGTGATCTCTGTCGGTGATCTTATGCCAAGGAATGAACGGCTTTGCCAGCCACATAAGTGGCAACCGCGCGGCCGCTGAAACGGGCATCCTCAAACGGGGTGTTCTTGGATTTCGAGACCAGCTGCTCCTTTGCCACGAGCCATGGCTCGTCGAGGTCGATCAGCGTGATATCGGCCTTCGCACCCGCCATCAGCGTTCCCGCATCCAGTCCGAAAATCTTCGCCGGGCGGGTGGAGAGCGCATCGATCAGTCGCATCAGCGGAACTTCGTCGCTGTGGTGCAGGCGCAGCGCCGCCGCCAGCAGGGTTTCAAGCCCGACCGCGCCGCTCGCCGCATCCGAAAACGGCAGCCGCTTGGTGTCGACATCCTGCGGGTCGTGCGAGGAGACAATAATGTCGATGGTGCCATCCTTCAGTGCCTCCACCATGGCCTTGCGGTCGTCTTCGGCGCGCAGCGGCGGGGAGAGCTTGAAGAACGTGCGGTATTCGCCGATATCGTTCTCGTTGAGCGTCAGATGGTTGATCGAGATGCCGCAGGTGGCTTTGACGCCCCGCTGCCGCGCAAGGCGGATCGCTTCCGCGGATTCGGGCACGGAAATCTTGGCGGCGTGGTAGATCGCCTGTGTCAGCCCGGCAATGCGCAGGTCGCGCTCCAGCGGGATGATCTCGGCCTCCTTCGGAACACCCGACAGCCCGAGCCAGCTTGCGAAAAGCCCCTCGTTCATGTCACCGCCGCCGATATATTTGTCGCGCGTCTCGAGCGCGATCACTGCGCCCAGTTCGCGCGCATAGGTCATGGCGCGGCGCAGCACCAGCGTATCGGAAAGCGCCTTGCGGCCATTGGTGAAGGCCACCGCGCCGGCTTCCTTCAGCATGCCGAATTCGGTCATTTCCTCGCCGTTCAGACCCTTGGTCAGGGCTGCTGCGGGATGCACGTTGACGAGCGCCTTGTCGCGCGCCGTCTTTTTCACATATTCGACCAGCGCGATGTCATCGATGACAGGATCGGTATCGGGCATGACGATGATGCTGGTGACGCCGCCGGCCGCTGCCGCGCGCGAGGCGGATTCGATGGTTTCGCGGTGTTCGGCACCAGGCTCACCCACGAAAACACGGGCGTCCACCAGACCGGGAACAGCCAGCAGACCCTTGCAGTCGCGAACGGTCGCCCCTTCGGGAGCGCCCTGATTATGCGCACCCTTACCTGCCGCCAGAATGGTGCCATCAGCGCCGATGATCACACTGCCGGTCTCGTCGAGATTCCGGGATGGATCGACGATGCGGAGATTGTTGAGAACGGTAACGGCACTCATACGCGCTCACCCTGATTTTGCGAGACAAGCAGGGTTTCCATGACCGCCATGCGCACGGCAACCCCCATTTCCACCTGGCTTTCGATCACGCTCTGCGGACCGTCGGCCACGTCGGAGGCGATTTCCACGCCGCGGTTCATCGGGCCGGGATGCATGACCAGCGCATCCTCCTTCGCCGCTTTCAGCTTTTCGGCATCCAGACCGTAATAATGGAAATATTCGCGCACCGAAGGCACGAAGGAGCCGGACATACGCTCGCGCTGCAGGCGCAGCATCATCACCACATCGGCGTTCTTCAGTCCTTCCTTCATGTCGTGGAATACTTCGACGCTCATGTCGCGGATACCGGAAGGAAGAAGCGTGGCGGGGGCGACGACGCGAACGCGCGCACCCATCTGGTTGAGCAGGATGATGTTGGAGCGGGCGACGCGTGAATGCAGCACGTCCCCGCAGATCGCCACCGTAATGCCGGACAGTTCGCCCTTCGCGCGGCGGATGGTCAGTGCGTCGAGCAACGCCTGCGTCGGGTGCTCATGCTGGCCGTCGCCGGCATTGACGACGGAGCAGGCGACCTTTTGCGCTAGAAGCGCTGCCGCACCGGCGGAAGAATGGCGCACGACCAGCACGTCCGGGCGCATGGCGTTCAGCGTCATCGCCGTGTCGATCAGCGTTTCGCCCTTCTTCACCGAGGAATTGCCGACCGACATGTTCATCACGTCTGCACCAAGGCGCTTTCCGGCAAGCTCGAAGGAGGACTGCGTGCGCGTCGAGGCTTCGAAGAACAGGTTGATCTGCGTCAGGCCCCGAAGCGTCGAGGTCTTTTTCTCGCGCTGGCGGCTGATTTTCACCGCCTCGTCGGCCTTGTCGAGAAGCAGGGTGATATCCTGATGGGAAAGCCCCTTGATGCCGAGGAGATGGCGATGGGGGAAGAAGACCATGCGGTTTGCCTCCTGACGGGCGCCGCATTTTCCCGTGAAAATGCCCGGAACGCCCGAATGCTGATCCGCGCGCTCCCATTCGCTGTGAACACGCCTCAGGAGTGCGGCGGAATTCGGTCCTGCGCTCTATAGAGACTGCATGGTCGCGGGGCAAGCGCCCGCAACTCCTGAAATGAAAACATGCCGATGTTTCCCCAACCCTCGAGCACAAACGGCCTGACGATGGAAGGCGCAGGCATTAAACGATGCCATGCTCCTTCAAAAGCGCCTGCTCGTCTCCTGACGCCCAGCCGAAAACTTTCGGGGCTCCGTCCAGCCTCTGGACGAAGTAGTGAACATCGAAATCGATTGCGACATCCGGTTGCCGCTTGCGATCAAAGGTCGCCGTCCAGGCAACATGGGCAAGGCAATGATGGTCGTCGATGGGCGAGATACGGATGTCGCGTATCCGCATTTCCTTCGTTCCGATCGTCCGGTAGCGCTCGTAGCCCTTCATCATGACCTGCTTCAAGTGGTCATCGTTCTTTCCGGTCATCACCCCGGCGGGGGAGGCGGCGATAAAGTCGGAGGCGTAGAGGGAGGCGACCTCCTCCATATCCATGTCACCCTTGAGAGACTTATTGAAAAATCGCTCATATCGCTCGAAGAGCCTTCTTACGCTGGCCTCCATGGTCTCCTCCCTGTGCAGCCGTTCAGCAAAGTCGCCAACCGAAAAAGCATGCCGCAGGTTCCACGTCAGGCCGCAGATTATGGAGAATGCGTTTATCCGCATGCCCGCCGGTTGCTGCCGCAACTTCTGCGCGGCTTTTTTGGGGACTGTCGTTGATCTTGCCGGAAACGTGTTTGGTATTCTCCGGGCCGGATATCTAAATCAGGGACATTCCCGAAAAATGCTGAAAGCGGCGGTTTAATCGCCTCAATCGCTTCCTGCGGGTGGAATTATGCAATATCACCCCACTATGCAACGCCAGTACAAAACAGCTAGAAGCAGCGGATGACCCAGAATTCCCGGACAGAAGAAACGCTCGCCGAACTGAACCAGCCAAGCCTCTGGTCCGGTATCAACGCCTATCGTTCCGATCCGCTGATCGTCGACCTCACTTCCGGACTGTCGCGCAATCTAAGGGATGAGTTCGACCAGCTCGGCCGCTACGTCACGTCGCATGAGGCGCAGGAGCTGGCGCGCATGGCCAATCAGGGCGTGCCGCAGCTGCATACCCACGGCCCGCGTGGCGAGCGTCTGGATCAGGTGGAATTCCACCCCGCCTGGCACGCGCTGATGCGCCGTTCCATGTTGTCAGGCCTGCATTCCAGCGTTTGGGAAAATTCTCCTGATACGCGCGGCAATGAGCACAAGGCCCGCGCCACCAAATTCTACCTGACCTCGCAACTTGAGGCCGGGCATCTTTGCCCGCTCACCATGACCAGCGCCTCCGTTGCCGCCATCATGGCTTCGCCGCGCGTGCAGAAGGAATGGGCGCCGAAGATTCTCTCGCGCAAATATGATTCCTCGCAGAAACCGGCCCTGCAGAAAACCGCCGTCACCATTGGCATGGGCATGACGGAAAAACAGGGCGGCACGGATGTGCGCGCCAACCGCACTACGGCGGAGCGGGTGGGCGAAGGCATCTATCGCCTGTCCGGTCACAAGTGGTTCCTGTCCGCGCCGATGAGCGACGGTTTCGTCATGCTCGCCCAGATGGGCGACGGCATGGGCTGCTTCCTCGTGCCGCGTTATCTGGAAGACGGTTCGAAGAACGGCCTGCATTTCCAGCGCCTCAAGGACAAGCTCGGCAACCGCTCCAACGCTTCCGCCGAAGTCGAATTCACCGATGCCTTCGGTTATCTGCTGGGCGATCCCGGCAGCGGCATCCGTACGATCCTCGACATGGTGACGCTGACGCGGCTCGATTGCGCGCTTGCCTCCGCCGGCATGATGCGCGCCTCGCTTGCCGAAGCCGTGCATTATGCCCGTGGCCGTTCTGTTTTCGGCAAGATGCTGGTCACGCAACCGATCATGACGCGTGTTCTCGCCGACATGGCGCTGGATGTGGCGGCGGCCACTGCGCTCTCCTTCCGGCTGGCGACCGCATTCGACGCTGCCCGCAACAATCCGGCCGAGGCCGCCTATGCGCGGGTGATGACGCCCATCGTAAAATACTGGTGCTGCAAGATCGCGCCGGCGCTTATCTATGAGGCCATGGAGTGCCTTGGCGGCAACGGTTACGTGGAAGAGCGGCCGATTGCCCGCCACTATCGCGAAGCGCCCGTCAACGCCATCTGGGAAGGCTCCGGCAACGTCATGGCGCTGGATGTGCTGCGGGTTCTCCAGCGCGGCAAGGATCTGTTCGATCTCGTCTTCCAGACGCTGGAGCGCGATCTGGGTGCAGCCGGCAAAAAGACCACCGACGTGCTGCGCGCCGCAATCGCCCTTGCCGAACGTGACGAGGGAGCGGCCCGCCTGTTGGTGGAGCAGTTCGCGCTTGCGGCCGCTGCCGCCGAGCTTTGCCGCCTCGGCGCCGGCAAGATTGCCGATGCCTTCCTCGAGACCCGTCTCGCGGGCGGCTGGCGGCATACTTACGGCATGCTCGATTCCCGCTTCGATCCGAATTATATAATCGATCTTCTTTATCCGCCTGCATCTTGACCGATGCTTGCGGATGAAGGTTTTGCAGTCCCGGCGGGAGGGGTCTCGGATTTGAAAAACAGCAATGGCGTAAAGCGTGTTCTGATCTGTCGTGACACTTTCGCGCATCGATGCGCGGCAAGGGAAGGCGGCTGCCAATGCTGACCTTCCGTTCCGCCCGTTCCGAGGATGAAGACGCGCTCTACGCCATAAGCCTCGCCACCGGCGATGCCGGGCAGGACGCCACCGCCCTTTACAATGATGGCCGCATGGTCGGGCATATCTATTCCGTGCCCTATCTACATCTCTGGCCCGATGCCGTTTTCGTGGCGGAGGATGAGGAAGGTGTGTGCGGCTATATCGTCGGCGCACTCGATACGGCGGTGCACGAAGAACGGCTGGAGCGGGAATGGTGGCCGCATCTGCGCAGCCTTTATCCCGATCCCGGCGGCGATCAGCAGACATGGGACGCCGACCAGCGCCGCGCCCAGTTCATCCACCATCCACGCCGCACGCCCGCCTGGCTCACCGATCCGTTTCCGGCCCATATCCACATGAACCTCCTGCCGCGCACGCAGGGCAAGGGCGGCGGCACCCGGCTTCTGTCGCGCTGGCTCGATATGGCGAGACAGAACAACGTCTACGGCATCCACCTCGGTGCCAGCGAACGCAACCATGCGGGTATGCGCTTCTGGGAAACCCGCGGGTTCAAACGCCTCGAAAGCCACGAAACGCCGGGCAGCGTATGGTTCGGCATGGCGCTGGAGTAATATTGGCAGATTATGCCAATCGGTGGTATTGTTGGACGTCGCTAATATCTGGTGGAGGCTCTGATGCCGACGCGTAACGTCGTTCTGACACAGCATCACGAAGAGATCATAGACGAACTCGTTAAATCTGGCCGCTATCAAAATGCCAGCGAAGTGCTGCGCGAGGGCTTACGATTGATCGAAAGGCGCGAGCGCCTTGAGGTGACCAGATTGGAAGCCTTGAGGGTGGCGGCGCAACAGGGCTTCGCAGACCTTGATCAAGGCCGTTTTACGGATGTGGCGGAGGATGATCTCGACGACTTCATTTCCGCTCTCGGGCGCGACGCTGAAGCGCGCCTTGCCAAATCTGATAAGGCATGACGAAGTATCGTCTGTCCGAAGCCGCGCAATCGGACATTATTGAAATTCTTGGATTGACCCACACGACATTTGGGGCCGCAGCTAGAAAACGCTACGAAAAATTGCTTGTCACGGCGCTGCGTGATGTTGCGCGGGATCCGTTTCGCTCCGGAACAAGTCTCCGCCCGGAAGTGGCAGACGATGTCCGCAGCTACCATCTCCTTACAGCCGGGAAAGGGCGAGAAGTGAAACCGGCCTGGTTAAATATCCGAGGCATCTGTTGCTTTATCGCGTGTTGAATCCCGATTTGGTGGGCATCGGTCGCATTCTTCATGATTCCATGGAAATCGAGCGGCATCTCCCGGTTGACTATGGAGATGTCAGCGGCTGAAAACGCATGGTGTCACCTTCATCCACAAAAACCTTCCGTCCATCCGCCCCGCCGCGTTGTTCTTCCCTTCATGCTTTGTTAACCCGTTGAGAGAGGCCTTTCAAAACACGGGTAGGGAATCATGCTGGCGACCGCAGAGGCGATTTCAGCCGACAGACCGGAAAAGCGCATCAAGGATCGCGCTCAGACCGAGAAGGCGATTTTTAATGCGGCGCGGTCGCTGCTTGCCGAAGAGGGATTCCAGGGTTTTGGCATCAATGCCGTTGCCCGCCGCGCCGGCTGCGACAAGCAGCTCATCTACCGTTATTTCGGCGGCCTCGACGGCCTGATAGAGGCGATCGGCGAGGACCTCGGTTCATGGGTGAAGGATCGCATTCCGGAAGATACCGGCGGCATGTTCCTTTTGACCTATGGCGACCTCATGGAAAAGCTCGCGCTTTATTTCATGGATGCGCTGCGCAGCGATCCTCTCGTCTGCAAGATCATCGCCTGGGAAGTGTCTGACGGTTCACCCCAGGTGCGGCAACTGGCCGAAGCCCGCGCCAAATCGCTCGGCAAATGGCTGGAGCGTATGCGCGGTTCGCTGGCGGCGCCGAAGGGGGTGGATACAGCGGCGGTCAATGCCGTACTGTTCGCTGCCATTCAGCACCTCGTCATTTCCGCTGCGACCAGCGGTCAGTTCGCTGGCGTACCGCTGAAATCAGACCGGGACTGGGACAAGATCGCCACTGCCGTCAAAAGGCTGGTGCGCGGCGTTTACGGCTGAACCGGTTTCGCAGGCGGAAGACAGTCGCGCCTGGACCTGCGCATTAAAGAAAAATCAGTCATGTTTTCATCGGGCCGGCAAACGCGCGGCGCATCCGGCCGTCCACGCGATCACGTTTTTATCCACATGCCGGCCGCCGTCGTTAACCATAATGACAGCTTTCATTTGCCTCGCCATGGCTGCCGGTCCAGTGTGGATTAACGAAATGTTAACCATGCGCAATGACTGCGCATAAGGGAGCCGCAAGTGAGCCGCTGGACAGCTTTAGGCGTCATGATGACGTTTTTTGTGATGCTGCCGTTGGATATCGACGCGCCGGCGCTGAACCTCTGCCTTATGGCCGTGGTGCGCTGGGCGGTGCTTGCCGGCGTTCCCGATACGATGTTTGTGCGGGGGCAGGCGGCATGAAGTGGTTTCTGATCCTCTGGGCCGGTCCCGTTGCGCTGCTGGGCAGCTGGTACTGGCTTTCCTATTACGACATGAGCTTCGGCTTCTACATGCTCACACGCCAGACCCATGATCTGGTGTTCGAGATTTACGGCAATATTCTCGGCCTGCCGCCGGAAAGCCTGCCGCCCCTGGTGGCACGCGCCATTGCCGTCGACAGCCTGATCGTTTTTGCGATTCTCGCCTTCCGCAAGAGAAAGCAGATTGCGGCCTGGTGGCAGGGCCGTCAGTCGGCCGCGCGGGTGAGTGCGGAAAGCCTGTCCAGCGCGCCCTGAAGAATGAAGCTCGCGGCGGCTGAATCGATGCGTTCGGCCCGCTTTGCGCGTGAGACGTCCATTTCCAGCAATGCGCGCTCGGCCGCGACCGTCGAAAGCCGCTCATCCCAGAAAATGAAGGGCAGGGTGGTTTTTTCGCCCATCGTCCGCACAAAGGCGCGCGTCGCCTGCACGCGGGGACCGGCCGAACCATCCATGTTCATCGGCAGGCCGATGATGAAGGCGAAAACTTTTTCCTTTTCGGCAAAGGCCAGCAGCACTTCCGCATCCTGCGTGAATTTCACCCGTTTGATGACGGGGCGCGGCGTTGCGAAACGCCGCGACAGGTCCGACATGGCAAGCCCGATCGTCTTCGTGCCAAGGTCGAGGCCGGCAATAGCCTGTCCCGGCTGAAGCGCCTGCGCCAGTTCCTCAATGGTGAGTGTTGCCATGTCGCGTGTTGTCCTTATCGTTTGCGGACGAATTCGGTGCGCAGCACCAGACCCTTCACCGCATCATGTTTGCAATCGATCTCTTCCGGATTATCGGTCAGGCGGATCGACTTGATGACGGTGCCCTGCTTGATGACCGTGCTGGTGCCCTTGACCTTCAAATCCTTGATCAGGGTGACGGAATCGCCATCCGCCAGCACATTGCCCGCCGCATCGCGCACTTCATTCGTACGCGCCGCTTCTGCAGCCAGCTCGGAGGCCGGTCGCCATTCACCGGTCGCCTCGTCATACACGTACTCGTCATCATTTGCGGCCATGGTCGCCTCTCTTAAATATTGGTAGTGCGGTTGTTCAGGCCGTCCTATGTCATAATATACCGGCAATACAAAGGAGAACTTCCCATGAAAATCACCTGGCTCGGCCATTCCGCCTTCCGCCTCGAAAACGGCAGCGCGAAGATACTCATCGATCCGTTCTTCACCGGTAACCCCGGTTTTGTCGGACAGGATGGAAAGTCGGCAGCCGAAGGCATCACCCATATTCTCCTGACCCACGGCCATGGCGACCATGTCGGCGATACCGTCCAGCTTGCCCGCGAAACCGGCGCGACGGTTCTTGCAAATGCCGATCTTGCCGCCTGGCTTTCCGCCAAGGGCGTCGCGAAGGTCGATATGGGCAATACCGGCGGCACGGTGCATTTCGATGGTTTTTCCGTCACCTTCACCAATGCGCTGCATTCCTCCGCCCAGATCACCGAAGACGGCGTCTCCCATTCGCTCGGCAATGCCAACGGTCTGATGCTGCATTTCGAAGACGGCCCGGCCGTCTATCACATGGGCGATACCGACATCTTTTCCGACATGAAACTCATCAATGAACTGCATCAGCCGGATATCGGCCTTGTGCCGATCGGTGACCGCTTCACCATGGGCGGAGCCGTCGCCGCGCTCGCATGCCAGCGCTTCTTCAATTTCGGCAATGTCATTCCCTGCCATTACGGTTCCTTCCCGATCATCGACCAGACGCCGGAGAAGTTCGTGGCCGGCATGGAAGGGGCGCAAGCGCGCGTCCACACGCCGAAGGCCGGCGATACGCTGTCCTTCTGACATTTTGCCCGTGCATGTCGCGACCGCAAACCGCCATACAGTTTGGCGCGACATGCTTTCTACCGTTGCGAATGACGGACATGGTGATTATAGCGAATGGGAAATATCCCATCGGAGTAGAACCATGTCCGTCGATCTCGCCACCGTAAAGCGCGTTGCGCGCCTTGCCCGTATCGCAGTCAGCGAAGAAGAAGCACAGAATATGCTCGGCCAGCTGAACGGCATACTCGGTTTCGTGGAGCAGCTTTCGGAAGTGAATGTCGACGGCGTCGAGCCGATGACCTCGGTGACCCCGGTGGACATGAAAAAACGCGCCGACGTGGTGACCGACGGCAACAAGGCGGAAGACATTGTCGCCAACGCGCCTGCGACCGACCGGGACTTCTTCATGGTCCCGAAAGTGGTCGAATAAGCCGACCGCCTCTGCCGCCCGATTTTTCCAAGATTTCGAAAGCCGTTGCCGACCATGACCGACCTGACGAGCCTGACCATTGCCGAAGCCCGCGAAAAGCTGAAGGCCAAAGAATTTTCCGCCCTCGAGCTGACCGACGCCTATCTCTCCGCCATCGATGCGGCCAACGGCGCGCTGAACGCCTATGTGGCGACGACGCCTGAAAAGGCGCGCGACATGGCGAAAGCCTCCGACGAACGCATCGCCGCCGGCAAGGCTGGCGAGCTGGAAGGCGTTCCGCTCGGCGTGAAGGACCTTTTCGCCACCCGTGACGTGCACACGCAGGCGTGTTCGCATGTTCTCGATGGCTTCAAGCCGAAATATGAATCCACCGTTACCCAGAACCTCTGGGATCAGGGCGCCGTCATGCTCGGCAAGCTCAACATGGACGAATTCGCCATGGGCTCGTCCAATGAAAGCTCCTGGTACGGCCCGGCCATCAACCCGTGGCGCGCCAATGGTTCCGACCAGAAGCTGGTGCCCGGTGGCTCTTCGGGCGGTTCGGCCGCAGCCGTGGCCGCGCATCTCTGCGCCGGCGCGACCGCAACCGATACCGGCGGCTCCATCCGCCAGCCGGCAGCCTTCACCGGCACCGTCGGCATCAAGCCCACCTATGGCCGCTGCTCGCGCTTCGGCATCGTCGCTTATGCTTCCTCGCTCGATCAGGCAGGCCCGATTGCCCGTGACGTGCGTGATGCCGCGATCCTGCTGAAGACGATGGCAAGCGTCGACGCCAAGGACACGACCTCCGTCGACCTGCCGGTGCCGGATTACGAAAAGGCCATCGGTCAGTCGCTCAAGGGCCTGAAGATCGGTATTCCGAAGGAATATCGCGTCGACGGCATGCCGGAAGAAATCGAAAAGCTCTGGGCCAAGGGCGTCGAGTGGCTGCGTGATGCCGGTGCCGAGGTCATCGATATCTCGCTGCCGCACACCAAATACGCGCTGCCCGCTTATTACATCGTCGCGCCGGCGGAAGCCTCGTCTAACCTTGCCCGTTATGACGGCGTCCGTTACGGTCTGCGCGTCGACGGCAAGGACATTGCCGACATGTACGAAAAGAGCCGCGCCGCCGGTTTCGGTAAGGAAGTGCAGCGCCGCATCATGGTCGGCACCTATGTGCTGTCCGCCGGTTATTATGACGCCTATTACCTGAAGGCGCAGAAGGTCCGCACCCTCATCAAGCGCGATTTCGAAAACGTCTTCCACGAAGGCGTCGACGCCATTCTGGCGCCGATCACCCCGTCTTCCGCCTTCGCAGTCGGTGACGAGGAACTCGCCTCAGATCCGGTGAAAATGTACCTGCAGGACGTTTTCACCATCACGGTCAACATGGCCGGTCTTCCGGGCCTCTCGGTTCCGGCCGGCCTCGACGGCAAGGGCCTGCCGCTTGGCCTCCAGCTCATCGGCAAGCCTTTCGAGGAGGAAACGCTGTTCAAGACGGCACACGCCATCGAGCAGGCAGCCGGCAAGTTCACCCCCGCCAAATGGTGGTGAAAAGCCTAAAGCTACGATACATGAACGAAGCCGACCGCGATGCGGTCGGCTTCGTCGGTTTTGCGGCATGGCGTTCCGGTAACGCCTTCGACGACAGCTATCTCGATCCTGATGTCATCGAGCGGGTGAGGGGCGAATTCGAGAGTTTCGCAAAGTCTCCGACCGGTGATATTGTCGTCGCTGAAATGGACGGCGTTGTTGCCGGATGGGGAGCGTGCGATACGGCACCGCATCACATTTCCGATCTCTGGGTGGACCCGAACTGGCAGGGCAAGGGGATCGGCAAAGCCCTGATCCTTCATTTTCTCGACAGGATGCGCGCGCAAGGCCTGCCGCTTGCCACCATCGACACCCATGCCAGAAACCGCGCAGCCATCGGTCTTTACGAGCGTTGCGGATTTGAGATCGTCTGGCGCGGCATGGAATGGTCGGACATCATGAAAGTCGAACTCGAGAAGGTGAAGCTAAAGCGCAGGCTCTCGCCATAACCCGCTCTTACGGCCGCAGCGGCTTCTCGGCGAAATGCCGGGCGACAGCACTGCCGCCGCCCGTTTGTTTTTCATCGATTGTCCAGCTCACCCCGCACGAGTTCCAGCCCGCGCGTCGTGATGCGGTAGGGCTTGCCGCCGGAAGAGGCGATGGCTCTCTTCCGTTTCAGCTTACGGAAGGTGAGCAGATCGAGGCCGCTGAAAATCCAGCCGTCACGCGTGTAGAGCGCGAGTTTTTCGATTTTGTGGGCGTCGTCTCGAACGAGTTCAATTCTGCCGCCCTGGGCGAGCAGGTGAAGAATGCGCTGTTCGGCGCGGGAAATGTCCATTTTTTTGAAGTCCGGTCGGCGTCGTATAGACGCGTGAAAGCAAATCCGGGTGCCGTTAAGGCATCCGGCTCGGTTTCAGCATGGCCCGGCGCGCAATAAACTTGCGGGCAGGGCCTTTACCGGGACTCCGATTGAGCGAACATAAAAACTCCGTTCTTGCTCGTTTTGGGTAGCGGGCAAAGCCGAGGCGGTCAAGTCCCGCCAGGCGCGAGAAAACCACGCTGGTCGAATCGCGCCGGCAATGGTTTAATTTCAACGGCCATGGAGGGCGCGGCTTGATCGTCATTCGCAATGCGCATGAGCAGGAAGCGGAGGTTCTGGCGGCCATCGGCCTCAGGGCATGGCGACAGGCAACCGCGGCTCTCGGCATCACCCCGACCCTTTACGACAATGCGGCCAGTGCCTTTTCCAATTTTACCCGCTCGTCATGGCTGGCGATCAGGGTGGCGGAGTTTGGCGGCTCGGTTGCCGGATGGGCGGCGCGAGAGCACTTCGACGAGACGATTTCCGATTTCTGGATCGATCCTGATTTTCAGCGCAGAGGTGTCGGCAGCCACTTGTTGGGCGATGTCGAAAGGCTGATTGAGGATAGGGGTTTCGAGACCATTCGGCTTGAAACCCATGCCCAGAATGAGCCGGCCGTCGCCTTTTTCCGCCACCATGGCTATAGCGTCCGCTGGCTCTCCGTCTCCTATGCGCCGAAACTCGACCGCGAAGTGCAGTCGGTAGGCCTGCAGAAGCAATTGGCCGAGGTCGAGAGCGGTCTTTATGGGCCGGCTTTCTGAGGCAGAGTTTGCAGAGCCTCCACCAGCCGCATCGGCCAATCCGGCATGATGGCGAGCGATGCGACAAGGCCCACCTGCAATATCACGATCGATATCAGGATGCTGCCGAACGGTTCCTTGCGCGTTTTATGCCGAAGCAGCCGTTGTGCCGAGATTGCGCCCAGGCTGCCGCCGATGAGCGCAAGCGATAACAGCGTGCTTTCCCGGATGCGCCATCCGCCATTTCTCGCCGCTTCCTTGTCACACCAATAGACAAGAAAGACGAAAAGATTGAAGGCGATATAGGTTATGAAACAGAGAGCGACCGTCACCATGGCGTGAATTGAAACCGGGAAGCGTAAAAAACGCGTATCCTGTATCGGCGAAAATCCCGGGCCTGGCGTGAGAGGGTGCAAGATGTCTTGCGCCCGCGCTCCATTTGTTCTACCCACCAAGGCCAAAGAACCCGTATATCGTGAGCTTCAGATGACCCTTGTAGACGTGCGCACCCCCGACCCGAAACGCTTCATTCCCGGCGCCACCGGCGATTGGGAAATCGTGATCGGCATGGAGGTGCATGCGCAGGTTCTCTCCAATTCCAAGCTGTTTTCCGGTGCATCGACCACCTTCGGCAATGCGCCGAATTCCAACGTGTCGCTGGTGGATGCCGCCATGCCCGGCATGCTTCCCGTCATCAACGAGGAATGCGTGAAGCAGGCGGTGCGCACCGGTCTCGGCCTGAAGGCGAAGATCAACCATCGCTCGATCTTCGACCGCAAGAACTACTTCTATCCGGATTTGCCGCAGGGCTACCAGATTTCGCAGTTCAAGGACCCGATCGTCGGTGAGGGCACCATCACCATTTCGCTCGGCCCGGACCGTCAGGGCAATTTCGAAGATATCGAGATCGGCATCGAGCGTCTGCATCTGGAACAGGACGCCGGCAAGTCCATGCATGACCAGCACCCGACCATGTCCTTCGTGGATTTGAACCGTTCGGGCGTGGCGCTGATGGAAATTGTCTCCAAGCCGGACATGCGTTCGTCGGATGAGGCCAAGGCCTATCTCACCAAGCTGCGTTCCATCGTGCGTTATCTCGGCACCTGCGACGGCAACATGGATGAAGGCTCGATGCGCGCCGACGTCAACGTCTCCGTGCGCCGTCCGGGCGAAGGTTTCGGCACGCGCTGCGAAATCAAGAACGTCAACTCCATTCGCTTCGTCGGTCAGGCCATCGAATATGAGGCGCGCCGCCAGATCGCCATTCTGGAAGATGGCGGCGTCATCGATCAGGAAACCCGCCTGTTCGACCCCGGCAAGGGCGAGACGCGGTCCATGCGCTCCAAGGAAGATGCGCATGATTACCGTTATTTCCCCGATCCGGACCTCTTGCCGCTCGAATTCGACGATGCCTTTGTCGAGGCGCTGAAGGTCGATCTGCCGGAACTGCCTGACGACAAGAAGGCCCGTTTCGTGGCCGATCTCGGCCTGTCGGTCTATGACGCCTCGATCCTCGTTTCGGAAAAGGCGATTGCCGATTATTACGAGGCAGTCGCCGCCGGTCGCGATGCGAAGGCCGCCGCCAACTGGGTCATCAACGATCTGCTCGGCGCGCTGAACAAATCGGGCAAGGATATCGAGACGACGCCGGTTTCGCCGGAACAGCTCGGTGGCATCATCGATCTCATCAAGGCCGAGACCATTTCCGGCAAGATCGCCAAGGACCTGTTCGAAATCGTCTGGAACGAGGGCGGCAACCCGGCTGAAATCGTGGAAGCCCGCGGCATGAAGCAGGTGACCGATACCGGCGCCATCGAAAAGGCCGTCGACGAGATCATCGCCGCCAACCCGGATCAGGTCGAGAAGGTGAAGGCAAAGCCGACTCTTGCCGGCTGGTTCGTCGGTCAGGTCATGAAAGCGACGGGCGGCAAGGCCAACCCGCAGGCGGTGCAGGCGCTGGTGAAGGCCAAGCTCGGTATCGAGGAAGAGTAAGCGGACGCTGCCTCGTGCTCACAGGTATCGAGGCAGAAAGCTCTCATCCGTCATCCTCGGGCTTGTCCCGAGGATCTAACGACCCACAAGGTCCAACGTGCTCAGATCCTCGGGACAGGCCCACTACTGTCCGGTTTAAATTTGCGGCCATTGGAAGGCCATCTGGATTTGGTTTCTGGGTTTGTCTGGTGGCGGGTCGAGAAGCCGATCGGTGC